>NZ_CATJGZ010000089.1:0-104100 GCF_949740115.1 Bacteroides sp. 41_26 | reverse complement strand
CTACAGTCTTTTAATTTGCGTTCATCTGTGTTAATCCGCGTTTCATCAGATAAATACTACTCTGTGGAACTCTGTGTTACTCTGTGGTGAAATACACTCAAAACCGTACAGTAACGAAGATTATGGGTATATCTTTTCGGTAGCGGAAGTGTCCCTAAACGACATCGTCACCGTTGCCCGGTGTCGTACTTTGTTTTTCTCAGAAAGGAACGTTCCTTTTCCCGGTGAGCAGTATTGTTTTACATGTACATGTTTCACTGCTCCACATGTACATGTCGTACTGTCCCACATGTACATGTCGTACTGCTTTACATGTACATCTAAAACAACGTTGCCCACCGAGGCATCATACGTTCCTCTATGAGACAGAGCTTTATTGATACCGGAAAAAGAAACTGATGGTAATGACAAACACCATTTTGCACAAAATAGATTCTAATGAACTAAACTCACCATAGAATCACAGAATTTCACAGAGTTTCAATTAACCATCGCTTGGCGCACCTCCCTGTGCGGGAAGCACCTCTTTTTTTAAGATAATCTTACTATTGTATTGTCCTGCTATCTGCTTGCGAAATTCAAGAAAATCTTTATAAGATTCTTTAGGGTAAACGCCTTTGTGCATTAATAAACGGTGTACAATATATATTACCTTACCCTTCACCTGTAAAGAAGAGCTAAAGGTGCCGAATTTGTTTTTCGCTTTATAGCTTTTGGGAAGAGATTCTATGGCATATCCTTCCGGTATCTGCAAAAGAATACTGTCTGTATCCAGATAACCGTAGTTGATATGAACGTCCTGAATACGTTGTTTGAGTTCGGGCGTGGTGAAACCCTTACGAAAGATATTGGCAGGAATAAATAGTCGGTTGCCTGTCTTATTTCCATATTGCTCGGTATCCACCACGTATTGCAGATCAATCTGGGGGATTGCATCTTTTTTCTCGGTTATCTGTACATCACTTATGTTTGCCTGTACCAGATTGATATTAGAGCGCAAATGATCTTTTTGTCGGGCGGGGTCAAGTCGGGTAATGCCTATCATGCTTTCATATTGGAAAAGACAGGAGGTTTCACAAGCCTTTACTTTGGCCCCTCCGGTGGGGGTAAGCGTGATTCGGGCAATTGTTGTTTGTGTATTAAGTGAATCGGGATAGGAGGGTAACCGGTAAAGTTTACCTCCGTCCGGTGTAACGAGGAGAGCATCGTGTCCGGCAATGTCACTGTGTATATATCCAAAAGGTAATTGCGGATTGGTACACTCCAGCCAAAGCGTATCTCCGGGGAGTGGAACTTGCAGGATGACATGGTTCATCTGATTGGCACTGGAAAAGTCGGGCAGTAACCGTTCATTATCCGTGCTGATGGCAGTATATACAGAAGAGATTCCCAGCTCATTTAGCATAGCACGGGTGTAGTTGGATAATCCTTTGCAGTCGCCGAAACCTGCACGGCAGACATCAGCTGCTGCAATGGGCTGCAATCCTCCGATACCTAACTGGATACTCACATAGCGCGTTGTGGTAGCCAGGTAGTTATAGATGGCTTGTACCTTTTCGCGGGGAGTTGTACAATGGACTGTTAATTCGTGCAGTTTTGTTTTTATAGGTTCGGCCAGTTGGTCACGTCCCGTAAGTAAGCCGTTTTGCCATGCACCGTATGATTGCCAGGTACTCATATCTCCTTGTGTGCCATCAAAGGTAAATTGCCCTGGCGAAAAATAAATCCGGGGGATACGCTCGGATAGTGATGCACCGAATGGTTCATATTCGAGGGCGGCTATCGGTCCCATAGATACCTCTGTGAGGGTGTTTCCATCCGGCATTGTTTTTTGTGTAACATTTGCCTGAGTATTGATTGTCCGGTAACGGGTAATCATATTTTGAGGAGTCCGGAGGCTATATACAGCCTTCACTACCGATTGATTGTACATTTTTTGAGGAACAAAATTCGGATAGGCTATTAGCCCATCTTTGCATTTCACTTCCCATTCATATTTTATCGTAAGCGGATAGCGTGGGAGGTTACACTCGTAATAATAGGTATAGTCATCACTGGTTAGCCCCGAAGAGTATTCGGTCATTTGTAAATCCGATTTCTTAATTTTACGGATGACCTTACCGGTCGGGTCTGTAATCTCTCCGGAGAATTTTCGCAGAGAACGAAACTTGTCACACATGCAGAAGAAGTGTGCAGCATCCCGTCCCTTTTCATTAAGAATGGTGATAGTATAACTTTCTTTTTGCAGAGCACTTGTAGCCGATTCGCAGATGATCTCTGTGGAGGCATTTTGTACAACGGAGTAGGCGTCACGAGTAATGTCTACCTGCGCCCGCATGGCAAATGGTACAAGCAAGAGTAACAGAATACTACTGTATAATTTGTTTCTTGTCATGATCGCTTTACAATTTTTTTAGTACTACTGTTTCATTATTCTTTTCTGCTATTACTTTCCAGAAGTGATGTAGCCCGGGATACTCCGTTGGTAGATAAAGCAATTTGTTGGAATTGAAGATGTAATTGATTATTAGCTTATTGCCTTGTACGGCAATATTGTAACGACACATGCCTTGGCCGTCTTCTGTTTTTACCTGTAGTGCCTCCGGCAGTTCATCTACTACATATCCTTCGGGTATGGTCAGATTAACGGACAATGTGATTTGTTCTGCATGGGGATATTCCACAGGAAGCTTTCGTTCGGTTTGAGTGAAGGGATTCTTTTCTGTGTGCAGAAATACAAGCGGATTCAAATAAATGAAGTTATCGTTAACGGTAGCCTGTTTTTCAAATATGATAGTCTCTTTGACCTGCGGAGAGAATTTGTTGATACCTTGTGCATTGAATACACTTATTTTCACGTCTTCTTTCGATGCCAGTCCGTTTACAAATTCGGTACTGTCTTTGGCTGTCTGATATTTTTTTCTGAAGGCAGAGGCATATTGTCCCATATAGCTTGTGTTACGGCTACCGTATATTTTGCCATCCGGACTGATTACTGCACTTACCATGGAGCGTAATTGATTTTTACAGGTTTGACTCAAATCGACCCATCTGCTTTGGCGGCCTCCTATTATTGCCCGTGCCCGGTTTACCATTAGCACGGGAGGGAGTACATTCAGGTAGCCATTGGTTACTGAACCATCCAGATAGACAAGTGTACTGTCTGTGTTGGCTATACCTACAATGAAGGTGTTCAGTTTCTGTATGGTAGGGTGTGCATAAGGAAGTATTCCCATGCTGCGACGGCTCATAACTATCGGGAAAGAGGGAATACCCGCATCCTTGAGCATGCTCATTAGGATGAAGTTGATTTCGGCATTGTTGCCTATACCTTCTTTTACTGTTTTTTTACTTTTACCTCCATAAAGTGCATATTCTTCATTCCAGGATATTTTCTTCTTCAATAAAGTATAAATAGCAGCTATTTTATCTTCGTTACTTTTTAAGTTATCTAAGTTTAAGGCAGCCATTTCTTCCCGATATGGATTCTGTATTTTAAGTTGTCCGCCAAATTCACTGTCATTCAGTAATGCTTCATCTATGTTCTCCCAGGTTTGGGTAAATGATTTATAGAGTGCTCCCGGAAAATCAAGCCCACTCAGTTCAAGATTGACCTGTGTACCGTAATCTTTTACGCACCAGACGTAATTATCATCATGCAGGCCCGGTAGCTTGTTACCTTTGAAACACAAATGCCGGCCGTTACATTGAAATACTTGTCCTCCGATAACGAGATTGACGCCAACTGTTTCGTCCTCGGTTTGCAGTCGCTCTGTTCCGTGCATGTCCAAATTAAATTTGAAATATTCGGGCACGGTGATATCATATTCTGTATAATGAACAGGAATAGACTGTTGGGCACTCCAGTTATTTATATGGAAATAGAAGTCAGATAATATCTTATATCTGTATTCAATGACGGTTCCCGGTTTTACGTTAGGAACAGAGAATTTGACTTGCATGTATTTGTCATTGAGCCGTTCTTTGAAGATGAATTCCCGTTTCATCTTCGTACGTACTGTTTTACCTTCCTCTATATTATAGGCGAAGGCATCTATCTGACTTACTATCTCTTTCATGGAACTTCCTTTCTTATCTTCATAATAAGGTATAACAACATCGGCAAAAGAGGTTCCCTCTGGTTTGAGTACTTTGATTTTAGTTTCATAAATGTAGTTGATCCGGAAGTCATTGTTGACAACATCATAGAAAACATTCGTCTTCTTGCAGAGTACTACAGCTGCGGCCGTGGTGTCCGGTTCATAAACTGTCATTTTGAGTTCTTCATCCGATGGTTTTCCGAATTTCGTATTAACCTCTGGGATCGTTGTCTCTTGTCCACAAATACCGCTTGTTATGAAACAGGCGATAACAATGAATAGTGTGCGCTTCATTTCTTATATGTTTTAAAGTTTTTTGAGTACAATGAGTGCATTGTTTTTTTCGGCAGTGGCGGCCCACAATGCTTGTAAGTTAGGATATTCTGCCGGTTCGAAGTGAAGCTGTTTCACTATGAACATATATTTCAGTCGGATAACTTTCTCCTCTTTCTCTACATAATAATGACAACTGACCCCTTTTTTCTCGGTGATATATATCTGGCTTTTGGGAATCTCTTCTATTTGATATCCTTCAGGTAATATGAGGGTGTTTGTTATGGTGTACATATAGGTTTGAGGCAGATCTATGGGCATTACTCTATCTGCCTGTATAAAAGGATTTTTGCTGATGTGCGTAAATAACATCGGATTGATATACAAATATTCTCCGTTGGTATTGTCTGCTTTTCGGGTGAACTCTATAGTTTCGTAAACAGAGGAATTGGTTGCATTAATCTCTTTTTGTGTATAATTTATTATGTGGCAATCATTTTGGGTTTCATGTTTTCTGATGAAATCTATACTATCTTTAGCTTGTCTGTACTGATTGATACGGTCGAATGCAAAATGACCTGTACGTTTAATTTCTTGTGTTCCTTTGAGCAGATGTTCGGGTGTCAATGTCGCACGAATCGTCATGTTAATTGTATTATTAGGGATCCGGGTGAGGTCTACCCACTTTTCTTGGTCACTTAATCTGTTAATGATACGGGCTTTTTCTACGGTTAATTTTTCGGGCAATACATTTGGGAAAGCTTCCGGCATAGAACAGTCAAGATAGATATTCTTTTGCTTGTCAGTATGTATAGCCACTACAAAAGTGTTTAGTTTTTGTAGGGATGGATAATGAATGGGAAGTCTTCCCGTATTACGCATACGTAATACTACGGGCCATGCTTCAATGCCACAATCACGCAACATATTTATAAAGATAAAATTAAGGTCGGCATTACTTCCTGTTCCTTTTTTTATCGTTTTTTTAAGATCGGGGCTATAGAGTTTGTACTCTCCGTTCCATGTCATTTTCTGTTTTAGTAATTTGAAGATGGCTTCTACTCTCTTTTCAAATGGCATATCTGTTAGTTGTAATGCCGCCATTTCATCACGGTAAGGATTAAATAGGAAAAGCTGCTGGCCGAAATCTTCAAAATCTTCTTTCAGTAAGAAGTTATCAATATCTTCCCAGGTTTGAGTATACGACTTATAATTTTCGCCTTGTTTCACTCCTTGCAGATCAAAAGAAACACTTACCTTGTGGTCATTGCTACACCATATATATTCTTCGTCATTGGGTAATGCCGGAAGATGGTGTGCAGTAAAGGTGAGTTCGCGTGCGTGTACCGAGAGAGTTTTTTTGACTTGTCCCAATCCTCCTAAAGTAGTATGTTCTATTGTGTATCCACCATCTTTCTCTTTTACTTTTATCCGGTCTCTGCCTTGCATTTCGATGTTGAAGATAAAGATATTGGGTATCAGGATACTGTATTCACTGTATATTGTAGGAATTTCTGTTTGCATCACCCAGTCTTCCAGTTGAAGATAATAATCGGATGCCTGTTTATAACGATATTCAATAACGGTTCCTTCTTTTACGGCAGGTATGGAAAACTTGAGTTGCATATACCGTTCATTGATGCGCTCTCGTACGATAAAGTTGTTTTTAGTGGTTGTCTTTACTCGTTTACCATTTTCCAGATTGTAGGCATAGGCCTCCAGATCATAGATATTATCTCTGTTCTCTGATGTTTGTTCCGGTGCGTAATAGGGGATATTGATGTCGGCATATTGTTTGCCTTCTGACTTTAGTATCTTTATTTTCACACTACGTTGTGTGATAAGTACGAATTCATTATTAGTATATCTGTAATTGCTTTTCCCTATATCATATAATACAATGGCTGTTGCTGTGGTATCGGGTTCGTAAACAGTCATTTTTAGTTCATTATCCGATGGTTTTCCAAATTTCAAGGTCGGCTCTATCGTATGTCCGGAAATGTGCAAATTGAAGAAGAATACCAGAAATTGTATAGTTAGTGTGTATTTCATAATTATTTGTGTTTTTGTTAATATTACAAATATATGTAAAAAGACATAATAACGGTTCTTTTCAGTATTTTTTTTGTAAAAAAGGAGTAAAAAGCAAAGGGATTGCTCATTTTTTGAGCAATCCCTTTGCATGAATGTAGAGTTCGGTTATTATTATTTACACCAGGTGGCCGATCCATTCTTCGCGGTCACCCGGGAGAAGATCAATTACGGGAATTTCAATCATCGTGTAGCATCCCGGTTGTTGACGCATAGAAGCGCGGGCAACACAAACCAGAACCTGTGCTGTCAGGGCAGGGTTATTGATGCGCATATTGAATTCAAATAACTGATTTTGTGTTTTACCGGATACACCTTTACGGGTCAGGTTTACGCCATGCCCCATGTCAAGAAGTGCGTCGACGTTAGGTACTTGTTGTACGTGAGTTTCGTCGTTTACAAAATAAGCGTCAGATTTGATTGCAGCAGCCACTTCATCAAATTTGTAGCCATCTTTCAGCTCGATGTATACCATACGGCGATGGATTCCGGTTCCGGTAGGAATAGTCATTGAAAGGGCGGCTTTTACTCCGTCAATAGCTTTTACTGCTACGGTATGTCCCATACTCATGCCCGGACCAAAGTTTGTGTAAGTGATACCTTTGGGAGCAATAGCTTCCAGCATAGTACGTACAATGGAGTCGCTACCCGGATCCCAACCTGCTGAGATGACAGATACAGCTCCGTGCTCTTTTGCAGAAACGCTGAGCTCACGGCGGAGCGCAGTAATACCTGTGTGAATATCGAAACTATCTACTGTATTGATTCCTAATGCCAGAATTTCTTTGGCGTATGTTTCTACACTGCGGGTAGGGGTACAAAGGATAGCTACATCTACTCCCTGCAGTTCTTTTATATCTTTTACTACGGCGTAATCGTTTAGTTCGGTTGGCTTGTTCTCAGCTCCTGCGCGGCGAACTACACCTGCTATTTCAAAGTCCGGGGCTGCCTGGAGGGCTTCCAGTACATAACGGCCAATATTACCATAACCAACAATGGCTGCTCTTACTTTTTTCATTCTTTTATGGGTTTCGTTTAACATATTTCTTTCTTTATGCTGCAAAAATAATCATTTTTTCTGTTTCTACCGGTGAAATGGTTGTTAAAGTTAGTTTTTGTTACTCAAGGTTAGTGAAGCACAATATTTGTCGTGCGCGTGCGTTAATAAAGTATTATGATAGAATACGTCAAAGGCGAGATTGCCGAACTTAGTCCGGCAACAGCAATAATCGATTGTAACGGTTTGGGGTATGCCGTGAATATTTCATTAAATACATACTCTGCGATTCAAGGGAAAAACACTTGTAAACTATATATTTATGAAGCCATTCGCGAAGATGCGTATGTGCTGTATGGCTTTGCTGACAAGCAGGAACGTGAACTCTTTTTGTTGTTGATTTCTGTATCTGGTATTGGTGGCAATACGGCACGAATGATTCTTTCGGCACTTTCGCCGTCGGAGTTGGTTAATGTTATCAGTACGGAGAATGCTAATTTGCTGAAGACGGTGAAGGGGATCGGATTGAAAACTGCACAGCGTGTGATTGTAGATTTAAAAGACAAAATAAAGACTGCTGCCCCTGTAGCAGGGGGAGGGCAGAGTACTTTGTTGTCTGCCATGAATACCGAAATACAGGAAGAAGCTGTTGCTGCACTGACGATGCTTGGGTTTGCTGCGGCTCCCTCACAAAAGGTAGTACTTGCCATTTTGAAGGAAGAACCCGATGCTGCTGTAGAACAAGTGATAAAACTGGCCTTGAAGAGATTATGAGAATGATGTGCCAATATGCCAATGTATCGATGTGCCAATGTGCTGTGCTGTTATATCGCAGACTCATTGGCACATTGGCGCATTGGCATATTAGTACATTGGTATATTATTTCATTGTCATATTATTCTTATTTTTAGGTAGTTTGCCTGTTGCAGCGCAGATACTGCAACCTATGCCCATTGTTGAGGAAAAGGTAGAGTATGATGCATTGACTAACCGCTATTTGATCCGTACTATTATCGGTGGGCAGGAAATGGACGTTCCTATCATAATGACTCCCGCTGAGTACTTAGACTGGAGTATGAAACGCTCCATGCAGAATTACTACCGTCAGCGTAATGACTCCGTATTTTCTAAGGGAAAAGAGGAGTTTGACTTTACGAATATGAAATTTAATCTTGGTCCGGCTGAAAAAATATTTGGTCCGGGTGGTGTTCAGATTCGTACTCAGGGAAGTGCTGAACTCAGTTTTGGAGTAAAGTACAACAATGTTCAGAACCCTACTTTGCCTGAAAGTATGCGTAAAACCTGGGGATTTGATTTCGATGAGAAAATTAATATTAATGTCAACGGTAAGGTAGGAGATAAGGTAAACCTTGACATGAATTATAATACGGACGCTACTTTTGACTTCGATAGTAAAAAACTGAAACTGAAATATGAGGGCAAAGAGGATGAGATAATAAAACTGCTTGAAGCGGGTAACGTGAGTATGACTACCGGTAACTCGCTGATACGTGGTGCTACCTCTTTGTTTGGTGTACGTGCCGATTTGCAGTTCGGAAAGTTAAAGTTGCAAACGGTGATCAGCCAGCAGGAGAGTGAATCAAAAACCGTTAATAGTAAAGGAGGGGCACAGACCATTCCTTTTGATTTCTCAGCAGATGAATATGATGAGAACCGTCACTTCTTTCTGGCACACTATTTTCGTGATAGGTATGACCGTAATATGGCACAATTACCTAATATTCTTTCCGGAGTGAAAATTAACCGGGTTGAGGTTTGGGTAACGAATAAACGAGGTAATTATGAGAACCCGCGTAATATTGTAGCTTTTACGGATTTAGGAGAGTCTCAAGCCTATATTAGTAAGGGAGCTTCGTGGATCGCAATCTCTAAGGACACCCTTCCACCTGCTAATGGTGATAATAATCTTTATCAGCAGATGACAAGCACCTATAGTGCTGCACGTAATATAAGTGCAGTAAATTCTGTGATAGGATCAATTCCTGGGATGGAAAGCGGCATGAACTATGAAAAGATAGAGACGGCCCGGTTGTTGACCTCCTCGGAGTATACGGTGAATACTACTTTAGGTTACATCTCTTTAAAACAGACTCTACAATCAGATGAAGTACTTGCTGTAGCTTTTGATTATACTATTAATGGAAAGACCTATCAGGTCGGTGAATTTTCATCCGATATCAAGGAGACGTCCGACTGTCTTTTCGTTAAACTGTTAAAAAATACTTCCAACTCTCCGGATGCTGCTTGCTGGGACTTGATGATGAAGAACGTTTACTCACTGAATGCCTATCAGGTACAGAAAGAAAAATTTACATTAAATATCACTTATCTGAGTGACACCACCGGAGTTTATTTACGTTATATTCCGGAGGGTAAGATCAATAAGATACCTTTACTTAAAGTAATGAATCTGGATCGCTTGAATAGTAAGAATCAGCTCGGAGGTGACGGATTTTTCGATTTTGTAGAGGGATATACGGTTAATGCACAGAATGGCCGTATCTTTTTCCCGGTAGTAGAGCCTTTTGGATCGTATCTGGAGAAAAAATTTGATAATCCGAACATTGCTAAGAAATATGTTTTCAAGGAATTATATGACTCTACTCTTACCGTAGCGCGTCAGTTGGCTGAGAAGAATAAATTCCGTTTACAAGGTGAATATCGTGCTTCGTCTGCCAATGAAATACGTCTTGGTTCGATGAATGTGCCACGGGGATCGGTACGTGTTACGGCCGGTGGACGGACACTGACTGAAAATTCCGACTATTCGGTTGATTATACAATGGGAGTAGTTACGATTCTCAATCAGAGTATTATTGATGCCGGGACTCCTATCAGTGTAAATCTCGAAAGCAATACGTCTTATAATATGCAGCGTAAGACAATGTTGGGATTGAACTTTACGTATGATTTTTCGCCTGATTTCCAGTTCGGAGGTACTGTGATGTATCTGAAAGAGAAGCCGCTGACTACCAAAGTGGCTATGGGAGACGAACCTATATCGAACACCTTGTGGGGGTTGAATACCTCCTGGAAACGTGAGAGCCAATGGTTAACTAATATGGTAGATAAGTTACCGTTTGTGGAGGCTACTGCTCCTTCCAATATTAATCTCGGATTGGAATTTGCTCAGCTTCTTCCGGGACATGGGGGAGGATTGCAGGACAATTCTTCTTATATAGATGATTTTGAGAGTGCACAAAGTGGTATCGATTTGCATCAGCCTTTGTATTGGCAACTCTCTTCTACGCCCTTTAAGGCAACGGGACCTGATAATCTCGAATTGTTTCCCGAATCGAGATTGTCTGATAGTATTCCCTATGGAAAGAATCGTGCTTTATTGGCATGGTATCATATCGACGGATTATTTACGCGCCGTAACTCTTCACTTACTCCGACACACATTAAGAATGACCTCGATCAACTCTCCAATCACTATGTCCGTGAGGTGTACGAATCTGAGCTGTATCCTAAAAAGGAGTTGAATAATATGGAAGCATCTACTATGTCTATATTGAATGTGGCTTATTACCCTCAGGAACGTGGCCCTTACAATCTGGACAGAGACCTTGACGAAAATGGTAACTTGCTGGAACCGGAAAAGCGGTGGGGAGGTATGATGCGTAAGATTGAAACAACCGATTTTGAGAAGGCCAATATTGAATATGTTGAATTTTGGTTGCTCGATCCTTTTATTTATGCAGATGGAGATGAACCGGGAGCGGATAATACGCGTAGAAAAAACGCCCGGAGTACAACAGAGGGCGGATATCTGTATCTTAATTTAGGAGATGTATCTGAGGATATCCTGAAAGATGGTAGGAAGTTTTTTGAAAATGGTTTGCCTATTGATGGTGATGAATCAAAAGTAGACTATACAAACTGGGGGCGTGTTCCTAAAGATCGTAGCCTTGTATATGCTTTTGATAATACGGCAGGAGCACGTAAAAAACAGGATGTCGGATTGAATGGACTTTCGGTAGAAGATGAACGTGCCTATCCTACTTATGTTAAGTATTTGGAAGAAATCCGGCCAAAGTTGAATGCTTCTGTTTTTGAAAAGTTCTACGAGTCGCCTGCAGGTGATAAATATCATTATTTCCGGGGTTCCGATTACGATGCTGAGGAGAAGAGTATTCTCGAACGTTATAAATATATCAATAATACCGAAGGGAACTCGGCCGCTAATGAAGATTCTCCTGAGGGATATCCGACGGCTGCTAAGACTTCTCCTGATATAGAAGATATTAATCAAGATAATACACTTTCGGAAACAGAAAAATATTTCCAGTATCGTATTCATCTGACTCCTTCTGAATTGAAAGTGGGTACGAACAATATTACCGATAAGCGTGTCACTAAAGTGAAATTGCGTAACGGCCAAACGGAAGAGGTGACCTGGTATCAGTTTAAAGTGCCTGTGCGCAGCGGTACACCTGTCGGAAGTATCCGAGATTTCAAGTCGATACGGTTTATGCGTATGTTCCTTACCGGGTTCTCTAAACCTGTAATTTTGCGTTTTGCCACTCTTGAACTGGTGCGTGGTGATTGGCGTACGTATACAGATCCGTTATATAACCTTCAAAATCCTGCACCTACAGTGACAGGTACTTTGGATGTTTCAACTGTTAATATTGAAGAGAATGGAGATAAGACACCTATTAACTATGTAATGCCTCCGGGTATTAGTCGTGTTATTGATCCGGGACAACCACAGTTGCGTCAGCAAAATGAACAGGCTATGAGCTTGAAAGTTGAAAACCTTGCGCCGGGTGATGCACGTGCTGTTTACAAAAATTCTACAATGGATATGCGCCAGTACCGCCGGTTGAAGATGTTCACTCATGCCGGGGCTTTAACAGGTGATGTAACTGACCCTAAAGACGGAGAATTATCTGTTTTCATTCGTCTGGGTTCCGATTATAGCTCTAACTTTTATGAATACGAAATCCCGTTGAAGCTAACTCCGGCAGGCAATTATAATGGAGACTCAGATGTTGATAAACTGATAGTATGGCCTAAAGACAATATGTTGGATATTGCACTTTCTGTGTTTACTGACATAAAGAAAAAGCGCAACCAAACAAAGAATAATTCGCTTTCGGGGGTAAGTTATGGAAAGCTTTATTCTGAATATGACCCCGACAAACCAGCCAATAAGGTAAGTATCATAGGTAATCCGTCACTTGCAGAGGTGAAGACGATGATGATTGGTGTGCGTAATAATTCACGCGCCAAGAAATCGGCCGAAATCTGGGTAAACGAATTGCGTCTGTCCGATTTTGACGAAGAGGGTGGCTGGGCAGCACAGGGAAATATGAATGTGCAGTTGTCGGATCTTGGAAGTATCAGTATGGCGGGACATGTAGAGACTGCCGGTTTTGGTGGACTGGAACAGAGTGTAAGCGAACGTCGCCTGGATGATTATTATCAATATCAGTTTACTACTACGTTTGAGTTGGGACGTTTTTTCCCGAAGGCTGTGAAACTTACCGCTCCGGTCTATTTTTCATATTCCCGTGAGAAGACTTCTCCCAAGTATAATCCCTTGGATCAGGATATGCTGTTGAAAGATGCGCTGGATGCTTTGTCTACAAATGCCGAACGAGATTCATTACGTAATATCGCTAATACGATAACGACCTATAAGAATTTTAGTTTGAGTAATATGCGTGTGGGAGTTACCAGTAAGAATCCGATGCCTTATGATCCGGGGAACTTCACAATGAGCTATAGTCGCACGAACAGACATAATCAGGGTAGTACTACTGTCTATGAGAACGAAACGGACTGGCGTGGAGCGCTTTCTTACAATTATGCACCTGTGTATAAAGCCTGGGAACCGTTCAAAGGACTGAAGAGTAAATCAAAATGGATGAAGTTCGTTAAAGAACTCAACTTAAGCTATCTGCCGCAGAATATTTCTTTCAATACAGATATGAACCGGCATTACTATGAGCTTCAGTTGCGTGATATGGAGAACTTGAGTGATCCGGCGGAAATACCTGTTAGTGTGGCAAAGGATTTTCTTTGGAATCGTGATTTCTCTTTGCGTTGGGATCTGACTAAAAATCTTCGTATGAACTTCACATCAGCTACCCATGCTGAGATAGAAGAACCTTACGGAGTAGTGAACAGAACACTCGAACCGGATGAATATGAAGCAAAGAAAGATACAATACGGCGTAGTCTGCTTAGTTTCGGACGTCCGATTGATTATCAACAGACATTTAATGCTACGTATAAATTGCCGTTTGATAAGTTCCCTGTTACAGACTGGATGACAGCAGATACGCGTTTTAATTCTTCTTATAGCTGGGATCGTGGTGTTTCTCTAGCTGATGGGAAAGAAATGGGTAATACAATTGCAAACCAACGGACTTTTGATGTGAATGGCCGTCTCAATCTGGAGACTCTGTATAATAAGGTACCTTTTCTTAAAGAGACTAACCGCCGTTTTGCTACTACCTCTTCGACGCGTCGTCCCGATAGTCGTCAGAAAGCAAAGCCTAAACGGTATGAGAAAGAGATACAGTTGAAGAAAGATACCACTATAACCGTTCGCCACAGTTTAGGTTCGAAAAAGCCTAAGGTTTCAGCACTGACGGTTGATGGTGATCGCTATCCTATCCGCTATAAGGTGATAGATGCTAACACGATTCGTATTGAAACCAGAGACAGTGTCCGGGTGAAGCTGACGGCTATCCAAGGGCCGAAGCCAGAGGATAACCCCTGGTATAAAATTGCACAATCGGCAGCACGTGTTGCTATGATGGTGCGTAATGTAAGCATTACATATAAGAATACATATGCTATGACTTTACCGGGTTTCCAGCCCGAAATAGGGGATATGCTTGGGCAAACGAGAGGGAGTTCCGGTTTCGCTCCCGGTCTTGATTTTGCTTTTGGTATGACAGGTGATGATTATATTGATAAGGCAATCCGGAATAACTGGCTTATTCAG
The DNA here is from genome assembly GCF_949740115.1 of Bacteroides sp. 41_26. Lineage (NCBI taxonomy): Bacteria > Pseudomonadati > Bacteroidota > Bacteroidia > Bacteroidales > Bacteroidaceae > Bacteroides > Bacteroides sp. 41_26. The sequence continues at coordinate 89,653 of NZ_CATJGZ010000089.1, read as the reverse complement.
AATAATTCTAATATAGAGCCTGCTACGACTAATGCCCAGGAAGATCTACAGATACGCATGACTCTGGAGCCTCTGCGTGATTTGAAGATAGACCTTAATGCAGGGCGTACACGTAATGATTCCCGCTCCATACAATTTATGTACGATGGAATGCCTGAGGTACAGAGTGGTAACTTTAATATGACTGTTATAACGATTGGTAGCTCTTTTGAACGTCATAATCCATCCAATGGATATTCCTCGTCTTCTTTCAATCGTTTCTTAGGAAATCTGGATGTGATTCAAAAGAGAGTAGAACAATTGTATCAAGGTGTTTCTCTTCCGGGAATGGAGCATTATCCACAGACCTTTAATAGCATTAGTAAATACAATTCGAGTGTAATGATACCTGCCTTTCTGGCGGCTTATACGGGTAGGGATGCGGGTAAAAGTTCGCTGGATATTTTTCCGGGAATACTCTCGATGATGCCTAACTGGCGTATAACTTATAGCGGACTGAGTAAACTTGAATTTTTTAAGAAGTACTTTAAGAGTGTGACTCTGACTCATGGCTATCGTAGTACTTATAGTGTGGGTAGTTATAGTACTTTCCAGAGTTTCCATAGTTATATGGGCGATTTGGGATTTGTGGATGATGTACAAACTGGTATCCCTGTTCCTTCATCTATATACGATGTTTCAGCTGTTTCTATCAATGAGCAATTCTCTCCTTTATTTGGAGTGGATGTTACTTTTAAAAATGGTATCACTACCAAAGTGGAGTACAAGACTACGCGTATTCTGAATCTTAGCCTTGCTGCCAATCAGGTAGTAGAGAGTGGAACGAAGGATTTTGTGGTAGGCATGGGTTATAAGATTATGGGATTGGAACTTTTCCCCGGACGTAATACGAAGAACTCTAAGAATAAAATAAGTAATGACCTTGCTTTGCGTGCGGATGTATCTTTCCGTAATCAGTTTGCACTTTGCCGGGATATTCAGCAAGTCACTACGCAGGCTACCAGTGGTAACAAAGCACTCAAGATATCTTTCTCTGCGGATTATACGCTCAGCCGCTTACTTAGTGTGAGTCTCTATTATGACCGGCAGAAGAATACCCCGCTTGTGTCTGCTTCCTCTTATCCGGTGACCAGTGCTGACTTCGGTATGCGTCTGAAGTTCTCACTCACGCGATAGTATGTCTTGAAAATCATTACCTTTGTCTACGTAAAAAATAAACGTATAGTATGATAAAAAATAGAAAGATACCAATGTCCTCATGGCTACGAAGTCATTCCCGTACAAGGATTACCTCTACTGATGGGTGGTATCTGCGATTTGCTGATGAGCTTTTTTCACTGATCGCTTCTTCCCGGTTGTATGCAGATAAAACACCGGAAAATATACAAAATGCCGCTCTCCTGCTTACTATATATCTGGAAGATAGTATTGCGAATGATGGTGGCTGGAGACGTTTTAGTGATTTATGTTATAAGTTATATGGTCGTAATCTTCCTTTTTATGAAATTCCGGTAGATTATGTCTCTGATGAAATAAATGAAGTGGACATTGCCTTTGTACTGTGGAAGCTTAATTCAAATGATGATGATGAAGCAGTCATTGCCAATCCTTTTGATGAAAAGATATTGGAATTGGCAAATAATGTGTATGAGGCAATGGATATTGTTTTTGAACAAGCACCAATTTGTGAAATTTCTTCCGATGACTGGGTATTGCCTTCTGAGCAATTGTTGAAGGAAAGAACAGAAATACCTTCTATACAGACGGATACAGTCTTACCGGAAAGCGTGAGATTGTTTTTGGCTGCTACGGGAGGGGAGCAACTTATGTATTTCCCGCTTTATGAACAGATGGAGACTTTCTTTGTGGAACATTTGCATTGGAGTCGGACAGATATACCGAATAAGCTGGATGCGGAGTTTGGTAATACGGTTGTTTTTGCCAATCCCAAAGGAATTCTCGTAGCACCTGGCGTAGCATACTTCTTTTGTGATAAGCGTAATGAAGTGGCATACGATAAGGAAATGGCAGTAAAAGAGGGCTATAAGTTGTTTACGGATAAGGGTTATTGCCCGTTTGATTTGTTGAAATATGGTGTAGAACAGAATTTGTTCCCTGATATCCGGTTGCCGTTTGAGAATGGAAAAGAAATATTAGGAAAGAACTGGGATTTTATTGCCCGTTACTTTCTGGGTGAATATTACGAAGGAACATAGTTATGACGATAAGAAATAATAATACCCGTTCTGGTGTTTCCCGTCCTAAAAGTAGCGGAAAGGCAAAGCCTACCGGGAAACGAATTGGAAAGTCAAAACCCGCTAAGGCGAACAATCAACTGAATAGACGGGTGAAATAATGTACTAAATCAGGGGTTGTGTCAAAAGTCTGATAAAGCTCCGGTATGTATAGCTTAAGAAACACAGATTAACGTTAATCTGCACAAAGATAAAATTGTATCTGCGCTAATTAGCGTTCATCTGTGCTTTTATTTTAGTACACTTTTGTAGCCGAAACCAGTAACATCATTGGTCTGCGTAATTCTTCTTCCATACCGGGAATGACTCCGAATAACTCTCTGTCCGGTTCCGGTTCTATTAATCCGGTGATATGAAATCCAGCCTGGAGTAATCCGTTTACATAGGTGGTTAGTGTTTTATGGAATTTAGTAATTTCTTCTCCAAGAAAGACAGCTTTGCGTTTTCCTTCTGTGAAATAGTTATCTACAGGCCAGTGTATAGGTTTTCCGTCTTTATCGTAATACCAGTCTTGAGTACCGTAAGCTGTGAAGACCGGGTGTTCCACAGAAAAGACAAATGTACCTTCCTGTCTAAGGCATTTGTATACCTTTTTGCATATATCGCCAAATGATTCCAGATAATGGAATGTCAGTGAACTGATAACAACATCATAAGATTCGGAAGGAAAATCATAATCCTCAATAGCCATACATTGGTATTTTATAGCGGGAGAAGCATTTCTTTCTTTGGCACCCTCTATCATGTTTTGAGAAATATCTATGCCCAAAGCAAATGTAGCACCCTGTTCGATAGCATACTGGCAGTGCCAGCCGAAACCGCAGCCCAGATCCAATACACGTTTTCCTTTGAAGTCCGGTAACATTGTTTTTAGTATGTGCCATTCTCCCGCACCTTTCAATCCATTTACCGAACGTGCCATCTGGCTATATTGGTTGAAGAATTTCTCGTCATCGTATTTATTCTCTTTCATATCTTATTGAAATTTGGACAAAGATAGAAAATCCGGAAGCATTCGATGACTTGCCGGCAAAAATTAATTAATCTCTTTCTGAGTCTGAAGAGATTAAAAATAGATTAAGGGCCGTTGGCATCAAACAGTTTCATTTGTAAAATGAAACAAGGAATGACGGCCCCTATGTCCGGCACTCCTTGTTGAAACAATTAAGAGAGAGAGTATTTGTTTATTAATCAGCCTTTAGGGTAACAATAAGTGGAGTAGTGTTCTCTACTTTTACTTTCGCTGTTTTCATATCAATATAGCTGATAGAAAGAGTTGCATTTTTAGGGGCATCCAGTACGAAAGTTCCATCACGGTCTGCAACAGTGCCGATGGTGGTTCCTTCAATAAGTACGCTGGCACCTACTACAGGGCTACCGCTTGTGTCTTGTACTTTACCTGCTATTCTGATCTTTCCGTCAGAGGGCATATTTACGCTTTGAACTTCTCCACGAACCCCACGGATGCGTATTCCTGTATCATTTGATCTGGTTATTATTCTTACTTCCGTTTTTCCGGATACATCCATAACTTTTACTCCATATGTGTTACCTTTTTCTGGGCGCAGTGCCTGGATTTCTGTAGCAGAAACAGGTTTGTCATTCAGAAAATAGGAAACGTCTTTAGCTTTCACATTATTTTCTTGATAGAGGGCATCTAATCTTTCACCTAAAGTTTTTGCTGGTTTTTCTTTTTGGGCCGCATATTCTTCTTTGGTTTTCAAATTTATCAGAATAACACCATTCGCTCCGCGTGCACCATAAATAGCAGTTGCCGAAGCATCTTTCAGTACAGAAATAGATTCTATCCAGTCCGGATTTATCGCATTCATCATATTATTACTAATTTCTTTGCCATCTACGATAATGAGCGGATAGTCTGTTTTTTCAATTGGAAAATTTTCTTTAATGGAAGATGAAGTGCTCCCGTCCAGGCGGAATGCTATAGGAAGGGTGTACTGGGTAGCTACTGCTTTGCTTTTTCCTTTCTCGTCTGTTTTCTTGCCGGGGGTCCATTGCGGCATATTCTCTATTAACCGGAGGGCTTCTGCATCTAAGGAAGGATCTACGCTACGTGCGATTTTAGGAGAAGTCACTTTCCCTTTTGCATCTACTACAAATTGTACGATAACGCGCCCTTGTGTGCCTTTCTCTTTGGCTTCGGCCGGGTATTTCATATTTTTATCCAGATACTCCTTAAGGGCTTCTGTACCACCAGGAAACTCTGGCATTTCCTCCATATCTGACAGAGCGTCTTCTTTGGAAGAGATAGTAACGATAACGGCCTCTTTTTGTTTTGTTTTCACGGTATCCTTCACGGTCAAAGGTGCTGGAATAACTGTTGGATTTACTACGCTACTCTCAGCAGAAGGAATATTTTCTGCCACTTTCGTTTCTACAATTGCTGTCAAATCATTAACTTTGACGGCTGAAATCTCTGCAGCTTTTTCAGAGATCTCGGGACGGGCAAAGGCTGTTACTGTAATGGCTGCTAACGGGAGTACATACAGATACTTTAAGCGTGCCCATGGATTGGATTTTTCTTTTAACATCATAGTGATACGTTTTTTAAGTGTACTGTGATTAAAGCTGTTGGCCATAGAGTAGAGCCTTGTGCCGACAGCTTTTTTAATTAATAATAGTTGATATTGTTTTGCATCGACGCCTTCTTTAATAACCGTTTCATCTGCTTCATATTCATGAATGTTTTGCAATTCCTGTTTCAGTAACCAGGCTGCGGGATTAAACCATTGGAAGAATATGCAGACGTCTGCTATCAGTAAATCGATAGAATGACGGTTGTGGATGTGTGCTGTTTCGTGGATGAGTATTTCACGCCCGTTTTCCTCGAGATCAGTACGTGAAATAACGATATATTTCATCCAGCTAAAAGGGGCTATCTCCTTATTATGCGTGATAACCTGTATTCCGGAGTGATATTTCTCTTTTTTACCCGAACGGAGCAGTAGTAATAACCGGGTGAGTGAACAGAGATTTCGACAGGCAAAAAACAGAATACCTGCAAGGTAAATAATCAGCCCTATCTGTATGCCCGATAATGTATTGCTATTAGCCTCTACAGGAGTAGTAACACTGACTGTATCCTGATAGAAATTTGCCATTATCAGAAGTTGTTCGAGGGTGAGCATCGTTTTTGCCATTTCGGTGTGCTGCGTAGTAGTGACCTCAATCAGAGGGATGAGCAATGACAGGGGTAGAATCCCGAGCAGGGCAATCCTGTTGAAGCGGTGAAAGGTTTCTTTGCTTAGCAACAGTCTGTAGAATAGATAGAACAATGCCAGGCAAATGGCCGATTTGAGTATGTAGGCAAAAAAGAGTCCCATAGTATTCGATTTTTATTTATTTGCTCGTTCTACTTCATCAATGAGCTGCTTGAGATCATCAAGAGAGATATCTTCTTCCTTGACCAGAGAAGATACTGCACTGAGGTAAGAGTTATTGAAATATTTACTAATGACATTTTTTAAAGTACCCTTACGGAAAGCTTCTTCACTGACGATAGCATAGTATTGATAGGTATTGCCATAAGTATTGTGTGCAAGAAAACCTTTATCCTCCAGTCCGCGGACAATGGTGGACAGTGTATTGAAATGTGGCTTCGGTTCATTATAGAAAGCCAGCATCTCTTTTACAAACAAAGGGCCTTTTTCCCAGAAAAAACCCATGATCTCTTCTTCTTTTGCTGTTAGTCCTTTCATAACTTTATCTATGTTTAAGACAAAGAACGAAAAGTTTTAGTTGATAAACTAATTTTTGTAGTTAATAAAAACTAAAGAGATGATTTATACAGGGAAGTCTATTTAAGTGACTTGCATTTTATGTGTTTTCCTCTTCTTGTTCCGGTTTTGGATTCTTAGATTTTTTAATTCGCCCACTTTTCTTCAACGCTTCGGCGATGATCCACTGAAGCTGGCCGTTCGTACTACGAAACTCATCGGCTGCCCATTTTTCAATAGCATCCATTGTTTCGGCGTCTACGCGCAGAACGAAACTTTTAGTTGAAGATTCTTTTTTAGCCACGGTACTTATTCCAGTTTTTATGCCCTACGCCCCATCATCAATGTCTGATAATGAGGCGCAGAGAGATTTATTATTTTATTATTCAAACACTCTGTTTGCAGCATTAGTGATATTCGCCACGAAACTCATTCTGATTAATGATTCAATGTTCCGGTATTTACTACTGGTTGGGCAGCCTCATCAGCGCAGAGTACAACAAGCAGGTTGCTCACCATTGCTGCTTTCTTGTCTTCATCCAGTTCAACAATTTCCTCCTCCGAAAGTTTATGAAGTGCCATTTTTACCATAGAAACAGCTCCTTCTACTATCTTTTCTCTTGCACTGATAATGGCTGACGCTTGTTGGCGGCGTAGCATGACTGCGGCAATTTCGGGAGCATAGGCAAGGTAGTTGATACGGGCTTCAACAACTTCCATTCCTGCCATGGCGAGCCGTTCGTTGAGTTTTTGTTCCAGTTGTTCGTTGATTTCTTCACCCCCAGAGCGTAGAGTAAGTTCTTCGACGTTGGATTCACTATCGTCATAGGCGTATTGTCCGGCTACCTGTCGGAGGGCGGCATCACTCTGTATCATCACGAAATTCTCAAAGGCATTCATACGACTGGCTACAGCATTACTACCGGTTGCCACGTTGGCCATGGTCTGAGAATCTATCTCAAACATGGCTTTATAGGTATCTTTTAATTTCCATACGAGTACCAGTCCGATAAGAATCGGGTTTCCGATTTTATCATTTACTTTGATAGGTTCTATGTCGAGGTTACGAGCGCGGAGAGAAAGCTTTTTTGCATCCAGGAAGGGATTCATCCAAAAGAAACCGGTTTCTTTGAATGTACCTTTGTATTTGCCGAAGAAAACCATAGTACGGGCTTCGTTTGGTTCCAGGCGATTGAATCCAGGTATAAAAAGCATGGAAATGATAATTCCCAAAAGTCCTGCAGTGACAGTGAAACCATTGGGGCGAGCAATGAGAAAGAACGAAGCAATACTTACTCCCAGTAATAAAGCAATAATAAACAGCATGGCAAAACCATTCATCTTAAAACCAGTGAAAAGAGTTTCTTTTGTTTCCATAAGTTGTGATTTTAGTGATATCATTTTGATATCACAAATATATCATTTATTTTTTGATATAAGCGATGGAAAAGGAAGATATTCTTATATGTATTAATGTTTTTTATGAAGAGAGGTTATAATAACGTAGTTGACTCGTTTTTGTACGGTTTTGAATGTATTTCACCACAGAGGTCGCAGAGGGCACAGAGTTTAAATTTTTAATGAAACGCAGATGAACGCAAATTCTCGCAAAGGGAAATAACGATAAAATAAAGAACTACAGTTTTTTAATCTGCGTTCTGCGATCATCCGCGTTTCATCAGAGAAAATAATATCTCTGTGCCCTCCGTGTCCTCTGTGGTGAACTGATTCATTTCGGATCAGCTTTGAATAAAACTTAAAACAGACTTCTATATTTAGTATATAAAAATTCCACAGACTAATATTTTCTCACAATAAGTGAAACAAAATATTAGTTTGTGGAAAACGATATAATCCGTAGAATCTCTCAGGCAGGGTTATGCCAATGCCTGGCTGATATCGGTTAGTAAGTCTTCTGCACTTTCAAGCCCAACCGAGAGGCGGATCGTTTTGGGACTGACATCCATACTTTGCCGTTGTTCTTCGGTGAAAGAACCGTAGATGGTACTGGCCGGATGAATAGCAAGTGTTTTATTATCAAATAAATTGGTTGCCCGCCGAATGAGCTGCAAGCGATTCATAAAACGGAAACAGGCTTCGCGTGATGCGAGGTCAAATGTGAGCATAGCACCGGGGTAAACACCAAACTGTTTCGTACTTAATTGATAGAACGGATTGGATTCGAGGCCGGTATAGTTAACCGCTTCCACTTGAGGCAGGGTTTGCAGGCGTTGTGCTAACTGTAGGCAAGTGGCAGCCTGCCGTGCATAGCGTACTTCCATTGTTTCGATGCCTAACGTCTGCATATAAGCAACCTGGGGAGTCATGTAAGCACCTAAATTACGGTGGATTTCCTTACGTAACTTCGCAGTAAAGGTAGAAGCACCAAACTGATCTGCCATGGAACGAAGTTTCTTCGAGTTGCTCCAGTCGAAGGTACCATAATCGAGAATAAGACCACCCAGACTGGTGGCTCCGCCAGAAATGTATTTGGTACTGGACACAATCTCGATATCTACCCCGAATTCATTGGCATGAAAGATGTGAAACGGCACAACAGTAGTATCTGCTACCAAGGGAGCACCCATCTGGTGTGCTATGCCGGAGAGTACTTTTAAATCGGCTACTTCAAGCTGGGGATTGGTGATAACTTCAAGAAAGATGGCGCAGGTGTTTTCATCAACCTGAGCACGAACAGCTTCGGGGTTTGTAAGGTCGCAAAAGCGAACTTCAACTCCGAATGCAGCGAGCGTACTTTTAAAAAATGAATAAGTATTACCGAAAAGGTGGGCGGAAGTAACAATGTTGGCTCCTGCTTGTGCCAATGTGAAAAAGATATTGCTGATAGCCGCCATACCGGAATTCAATGCTGTGACGCTCAGCGCACCTGTGATTGTTTGAATACGTTTCTCAAAATATTGAACGGTGGGATTGGTTATTCGCGAATATGCATGATCTGCCGTACGTCCGCAAAAAGCTTCCTCCATAGCTTCCGCCGTATCAAATTCATAAGCAGCGGTATTATATACCGGCATGGAGAGTGAATGATAAGCGTCTTCTTTATCAAAAGGAGTATGCAGAAGTTCCGCTTCAAAGCTGTTTTTATTCATTTTGTCTTTAGTAATTAATTCTCTGTTTATTATTGTTTATCGGTTGTCACATGCTTCTTTCAATTGTTTTAATGCCTTTTCGAGCACACTGCGCGGGCAGGCTACATTGAGTCGCATGAAACCTTCACCTTCTTTACCAAACATAGTTCCGTCGTTTAGTGCAAGATGTGCACCGTCCACAAAAAGGTCTACCAACTCTTTTTGATTCAGTCCCAACGTTCTGCAATCAAGAAAAACGAGGTAAGAAGCCTGTGGACGAATCATTTTAATATCCGGAATATATTCGCTAAGAAAGGTATCTGTGAAATCGATATTCGACTGAATATAGGCAAGAACCTGATCGAGCCATTCGGTACCGTTACTATAGGCGGCAGCTACACTAAGATAAGCGAACAAGTGTCCTTCGCTAAGTTCGCTTGCCTCCATGTATTCCTGAAAACAGTGACATATCTCTTTGTTCTCAATGATGCAGTACGAGCTTGCCAGTCCCGGCATATTAAATGCTTTGCTGGGGGACATGAACACGAGTGAATTTTGACGTGCTTTCTCTGACACAAGTGCAAAAGTGATATGCTGATGCGGTGGCAAGGTCAGATCGGCATGAATTTCGTCAGAGATGACGAGTGTCTTGCTTTCATAGCATATTTCAGCTATCTGTTCCAGTTCTTCCCGTGTCCATACACGACCTCCAGGGTTGTGCGGATTGCTAAGAATCAATAGCTTGCATCCCTGTATGTCTTTACGGAAACGGTCAAAGTCAATATAATACTGTCCGTCACGAAGTACCAACGGACTATACACCACTTCACGCTTATTTTTCTCTGTTACCAGAAAAAAAGGATGGTATACAGGCGGCATCACCATTACTTTGTCACCCTTCTCTGTGAAACATTGTATGGCGAATGCCAACCCACGGACAATACCCGGCATAAAAGTCAGTTCTTCACGCTTAACTTTCCAGCCATGGCGACTCTGTAACCAATTGATAATGGAAGTATACCACTCTTCGCAGGCAAAAGTATAACCCAGCACTTCGTGTTCCAACCGTTTTCTCAAAGCTTCCATTACGAATGGTGGAGTACGAAAATCCATATCCGCTACCCACATAGGGAGCAGATCATTACGTCCCCAACGTTCGCTCACGGCATCCCACTTTACGGATTCCGTTCCACGACGGTCTATTATTTCATCAAAATTATATTTCATCTTAATATTCTGTTTTAGTACTAATATGCTTGCAAATGTACAATTCATCTGTTGCATAATGAAAACAGAAGTAAGAAAATTAATCCGGAAAGAAAAAAATACCACAAATGTGGTAGGGGATATGCAGTATTTACTATAATTATGCATTTTCTAATAAAGAATGCTAACTAAAAACATCTCATCCTATGAAAAAAATATCTGTTATTCTCCTTTTATTGGGACTTGTTGTTATTGCAGGATGCCATAATGATAAAGAAGAAGAGAGTGTTGTTTGTACGTGTGAGCTCCGCCAAATCAATATTCGTGCTGTTTATACCGATGGAACTCCGGTTGTTTTGGATAAGTTTGAAACGATTAATTTAGAGACCGGACAAAAAATGGAATTTGGCGGCGATACGCATTATATTATGGATGCGTATTATAAAGATAGCGGGCAATATCCGGTTATGAACGATGATTACCGGAAGGAATTGGAAAATAAGCCCTTAAAAATCAAGTTTCTTGGTTATAAGAACGAACAAGTTGTTATAGAAGAAGCCTTTATTGTTTCTGCTGATGAATGCCATGTATATATGGTTGATGGAAATGATAGCGTCATTTTTCCGTTACCCGATAAGCATTAATGTTCGTAAAGATTAAATAAAACCGCAGTCGTTCTACTTCTTTTTTGTACTTTTGTAGCATAAAAAGGAACACTATGACGAAAGCCCTGTTTTTTGATATCGACGGTACATTAGTGAGTTTTGATACGCACGCTATCCCAGCCTCTACTATCGAGGCGTTGATTGCTGCTCACAAGAAAGGATTTAAAATTTTTATTGCTACAGGACGTCCGAAAGCGATTATCAACAATTTGTCTGCCATTCAGGATCTTGGATTGATAGACGGTTACATCACTATGAACGGAGCTTATTGCTTTGTGGGTGATGAAGTTATTTATAAGAGTGCTATTCTTCCCAGTGAAGTACAGGCATTGGCACAAATCTGTGAGAAGAAAGGATATCCTTGCATTTTTGTCAGTGAGCACAACTTGTCTGTTTGTCAGCCCAATGAACTGGTTCATCAGATATTTTACGATTTCCTGCATGTGAACAAGATGCCGGTGAAGACTTTTAAAGAAGCCATACAAGAGGACATTTTCCAGATGACTCCGTTTATTACCGTAGAAGAAGAGAAGGAGATACAATCGTTGATTCCGAATAGCGAATCCGGACGTTGGTTTCCGGCTTTTGCAGATATCACGGCAAAAGGAAATACAAAGCAAAAAGGCATCGACGAGATGATTGCACATTTTGGTCTTAAACTGGAAGAGACTATGTCATTCGGTGATGGAGGCAATGATATCAGCATGTTGCGCCATGCTGCTATTGGTGTCGCTATGGGAAATGCCAAAGATGATGTAAAACAGACAGCTGATTATATAACTGCTTCTGTAGATGAAGATGGAATTGCAAAGGCTTTGAAACACTTCGGAGTGATTTAGAGTGGGTGCAACAACAGTAGATACTAACAATAAAGAGTTTCAGGATGCCCTGAATCTTATCCAGTATACCCGCCAGTCCGTCTTTCTGACAGGAAAGGCCGGTACGGGTAAATCCACGTTTCTGCGCTATATCTGTGCCAATACTAAAAAGAAGTATGTAGTGCTTGCTCCTACCGGTATTGCTGCCATTAATGCAGGTGGAAGTACTATGCACAGTTTTTTCAAACTTCCTTTTTATCCTATTCTGCCGGACGATCCGAATCTGAGCCTTCAACGTGGTCGTATCCATGAATTCTTTAAATATACAAAGCCACACCGGAAATTGCTTGAGCAGATAGAACTGGTGATCATTGATGAGATCTCGATGGTGAGGGCAGATATTATTGATGCTGTGGATCGTATACTGCGGGTATATTCCCGTAATTTACGGGAACCTTTCGGGGGGAAACAAATACTGCTTGTAGGAGATGTATTCCAGTTGGAGCCTGTGGTGAAAAACGATGAACGGGAGATACTGAATCGTTTTTATCCCACGCCCTATTTTTTCTCTGCACGTGTGTTTAGTGAGATTGACCTTGTTTCAATTGAGTTGCAGAAGGTATATCGGCAGAGTGATCCGGTCTTTGTCAGTGTACTCGACCATATACGCAATAATACTGTCGGAGCAGCCGATTTACAACTACTTAATACCCGATATGGCACACAGATAGAAGAGAGTGAAGAAGATATGTACATCACTCTCGCCACACGAAGGGATAATGTGGACTATATCAATGATAAAAAACTGGCCGAACTTCCCGGTGATCCGGTAACTTTTGAAGGTGAAATAGAGGGGGACTTTCCGGAAAGTAGTCTGCCCACTTCCAAAGACCTGGTGCTGAAGCCGGGTGCACAGATTATATTTATCAAGAATGACTATGACCGCCGTTGGGTAAATGGTACCATCGGTACCATAGCAGGTATTGACGATGACGACGGAACTATTTATGTAATAACAGATGATGGAAAGGAATGTGATGTAAAACTGGATTCCTGGAGAAATATCCGTTATCGCTATAATGAAGAAAAAAAGGAGATTGAAGAGGAGGTTTTAGGAACTTTCACCCAATATCCCATTCGCCTGGCATGGGCTATCACTGTACACAAAAGTCAGGGACTGACATTCAGCCGTGTGGTTATCGATTTCACCGGAGGAGTCTTTGCCGGAGGACAGGCGTATGTGGCATTAAGCCGTTGTACATCGCTGGAGGGCATTCAACTTAAAAAGCCGATTAACCGGGCGGATGTTTTTGTACGACAGGAGATTGTGAATTTTGCCCAGCGTTTCAATAACCGGCAGGCCATAGACAAAGCGTTGAAACAAGCGCAGGCAGATGTACAATATGTAGCTGCTGCCCGTGCTTTCGATCGTGGGGATATGGAGGAGTGTCTGGAACAATTCTTCCGCGCCATTCATTCACGTTATGACATTGAAAAGCCGGCTCCCCGCCGACTGATCCGTCGGAAACTGGAAGTAATAAATACATTACGCGAACAGAACCGGCAACTGAAAGAGCAGATGCGGGCACAGCAGGAATATCTCAAGAAGTATGCCCGTGAATATTTACTTATGGGCAATGAATGTATCACGCAGGCACATGATGTCCGTGCTGCCCTTGCAAATTATGATAAAGCATTAGAGCTCTATCCTGACTATATAGATGCCTGGATTCGTAAAGGTATCACCTTATTTAATAATAAGGAATATTTTGATGCCGAAACTTGTTTTAGTACGGCTATACGCATTAGCCCTGCCAGCTTCAAGGCTTTCTATAACCGTGGGAAACTTCGTCTGAAATCCGAGAATACGGAAGGAGCCATTGCCGATCTTGATAGGGCAACTTCATTGAAACCTGAACACCCCAAAGCGCATGAACTCTTTGGAGATGCTCTGTTGAAAGCAGGCAAAGAAGCAGAAGCTGCTCTTCAATGGCGTATCGCCGAGGAATTAAAGAAAGCGCTTTCCGCACGGGGAAGTACGCCAGGCGATGATAACAAAAGGGATACTTAATTCGTTATTTATAGATAAACTTGTTTCAGTGTTATTTAAATTTGATTAATAATGAGCTAATTTGCCAATATGCCAATGTGCCAATTGGCTGCGCTGTATACCGCATGGCATTGGCATATTGACACATTGGTACATTGGCTAATTATTCATATCTGATTGTATAATAAACAAAATACATGCTTATGGAATGGAGGAATAACTTGATTACCGGCTTGCAGTGGTCCGATGATATAATTAACAGGGAAGGCAAGGAGCAGGTGGCACACCAGCTGGCTGCACAGGTGAAAGACGGTGAAGTAATTGGTGCAGGTTCCGGTTCCACTGTCTATCTCACTCTTTTTGCCATAGCCGAAAGAATCCGGAAAGAACAGCTTCATATTGAGGTGATTCCTGCTTCGATAGAGATTTCAATGACCTGTACGCAGTTGGGCATTCCACAGACAACTCTTTGGGAGAAACATCCGGACTGGGCTTTTGATGGTGCCGACGAGGTAGATCCCTCCCGCAATCTTATTAAAGGAAGAGGAGGAGCGTTATTTAAAGAAAAACTATTGATAAAAAGCAGTGACCGGGTTTTTATTGTTGTGGACGATAGTAAGTTTGTTTCCCGGCTGGGTAGTAAGTTTCCTGTTCCCGTTGAAGTCTTTCCTACTGCGATGGTGTATGTAGAAAATCAGTTGAAAGAACTTGGAGCTTCAAAGATTACCTTGCGCATGGCTAAAGGAAAAGATGGCCCCATACTGACCGAGAATGGAAATTTTATTCTTGATACCTGGTTTGGGGAAATTGGTGAGTCCTTAGAAAAAGAGATAAAGAATATCACAGGGGTGATTGAAAGCGGGCTTTTTATAGGATATGATATAGAAGTATTAGTCGCTAAACAAAAATAAGAATTAGGGTACTTCCCGCACGGGGAGGTACGCCAAGCGATAAAAAAAATGTGGCCATTTGCGTTCCAGGTTATTTCCGGATTATTCCGGAACTTTGATAAGGTTATTTATTTGTGTACTGATTGTTTCTGCAACAACATTGGAAGAGTCATCGGAAGTGAAAACAATAATCCCCTGGGGAGAGGCAATATAAATGCGAGGTATATTCTGTGAAGCGAACTTCTTGAAAACAGCATCATCCTCCTGGGCGGAGTAGGGGATTGTAAGCTGGTTATTAGTCCAGTATTCTGTCAGACTTTCGTATCCCTGAGATCTGCTTATAATTACGAAACGGACAACTTCATTATCTTTGAATTGCTGATAAGCACTTTCTATCTCCGGTAGCTCTTTCCGGCAATCGGGGCATCCGGTATTGACGAATGCAATCAGGCATACCTTACCACGCAGTGTGGCTGTTGATACAATATTTCCATCATTATCCTCTACCGAGAACTCCGGTAAGGCATCTCCCGGTTTTAATGAAAATACATCCGGATCTTCCTGAATACACCTTCCGAATATGAACAGGAGTGAAATTAACAATGCCAATCTCATGAAGGCTGACGCAATTGTACTTTTAGTATAGGGTATTGAAATTAACATTGCTAACGATAAATTAAATGATCCTGTTTTTACTTTGCAAAAGTACGTACTTCATACATACCAAAGTACGTACTTTTATCTATATAAAGTACGTATTTAACACAGTATTAAATACGTACTTTCTTTGTTACTTATTTGGTTTCTTTTTCAGTCGCTTCCTTCTGTTGTTTCTGTTCTATTTTCTTTGTTACAAATTGTATTTTCAGGTTAGCTTCTTCCTGTTCTTTCTTTATTTGCCCGATGGACGACAATAGTTGTGATAATTCATAAATACCGGCAAGTGCTTGTCTGTCGGCAGGGGTCATGGTAGTAGTATATTTGCGGTCTCCAATGTATTCTACTTTGATATTTTTGTCCCGGTTCAGGTAGAGGAATCCCATTACATTGCCGTCTGCCCCCATTTTATAATCGGCTTTTTCTATCTTTTCCCCCAGATCAGTTGTTTCATAACTATCTTTAGATGCAGGGGTTTCGGCAAAGCTGCCATCAGGAGCTATTACTTTCACTGCAAAATGATGCAGGTTACTTCCGCCACAATAAATAGAGGTCATAGTCATCACTCCTTGTTCATTCACCTGAAACCTCAGGAAGGAGCGGTGTAGATTCTTCTCTACTGTTTGGGTAGGCCAGAAGTAGTTACCCGTTTGTTGGTATTCTGCATCCTTCTCCAGCACATATTTGTTTTTAATCGATTCAAATTCTTTCTGCTTTGTTTGCAAAATACTGTCCAGATAAACCAGGCTCTGCTGTTGTTCTTTTAATTCTATCTGCTGCATCAGGCTTATGCCTTCTCTTCGTGCATCGAAAGCTTTGGGATAGAGTATTTTGATACTGTCTATCTGCAATTTGGCTTCGTTATAATCTCCTTGCTCAAAGGCTATACGGGCTGTAATTAGCCTTTCATTGGCTTTTTTTTCTGCATCGTTACCGCAAGAGGCTAATACAAGCGTGGCACATAGTCCTACAATCAGTTTCTTCATTTTGTTGTTCTTTAGTTATGAATGACAAAAATACAAATTTAGTGTGAAGAGCGTAGCGTGAAGGATGAAAAGTTGTACCTTTGCACTCCAAAAGTAGTAGTTGGCAGTTGGAATTCAATTCCGGCTACAAAATTCTAACTTCTAAATACCAATTATGATAGAGTTGACTCAGGAAGAACTGAAACAGCAATTTAACGATAAGATATTCGGTCAGATTTCAGAAACAGCCGATGCACTCGGATTAGAGTGTTATGTGGTGGGCGGATACGTCCGTGATATTTTTCTGGAACGCCCTTCCAAAGATATAGATGTAGTAGTGGTGGGAAGTGGCATTGAGATGGCGCAAGCATTGGGCAAACGCTTGGGTAAAGGCGCTCATGTGGCACTTTTCAAGAATTTTGGTACTGCGCAGGTGAAGTATCACGGCATTGAAGTGGAGTTTGTGGGTGCCCGCAAAGAATCTTATCAGCGTGATTCGCGAAAGCCCATTGTGGAAGACGGTACATTGGAAGATGATCAGAATCGTCGTGATTTTACGATCAATGCGCTTGCTGTTTGTCTGAATAAAGCGCGGTTTGGCGAGTTAGTCGATCCGTTTGGAGGAATTAATGATCTGAAAGAAAAGACTATACGCACTCCGCTTGATCCGGATATAACATTTAGTGACGATCCTTTGCGAATGATGCGTTGTATCCGTTTTGCTACCCAACTTGGCTTCTACATTGATGATAATACCTTTGAATCGTTGTGTCGCAATTGCGAACGGATTAAAATTATTTCGCGTGAACGGATTGCAGATGAGCTGAACAAGATCATTCTTTCTCCTGTACCTTCCAAAGGTTTTATCGATCTGGAGCGGAGTGGGTTATTGCCGCTTATTTTCCCTGAATTGGCAGCGTTGCAAGGGGTAGAAACACGGAATGGGCGTGCACACAAAGATAATTTTTATCATACGCTCGAAGTACTCGACAATATCAGTAAGAAAACGGACAACCTCTGGCTTCGCTGGGCAGCTTTGTTGCATGATATTGCCAAACCTGCTACCAAACGGTGGGAGCCCAAAATCGGATGGACTTTCCATAACCATAATTTCATTGGCGAAAAGATGATTCCTACCATCTTTCGGAATATGAAATTGCCCATGAACGAAAAGATGAAATATGTGCAGAAAATGGTAAGTCTGCATATGCGTCCTATTGTGATTGCCGATGACGTTGTGACGGATTCTGCCGTGCGTCGTCTGCTTTTTGAGGCGGGAAATGACATTGATGATTTGATGACTTTGTGTGAAGCTGATATCACTTCTAAAAATATGGAGCGTAAACAACGTTTCCTGAATAATTTTAGTCTGGTACGTCAGAAACTTAAAGATCTGGAAGAGAAAGATCGTATTCGTAATTTTCAGCCTCCGGTAAGCGGTGAGGAGATTATGGAAATATTCGGACTTTCTCCCTGTAAGGAGATTGGTTCGTTAAAAAGTGCTATAAAGGATGCAATTTTAGATGGTGTTATCCCTAATGAATATGAGGCTGCCCGTGAGTTAATGCTCAAGAAAGCAGAAAAAATGGGACTTAAACCAATAAAGTAAAGTCTATGGCTATTCGATTCATTTTCTTTTGGGTAAATACGGTACAAAACAATGGAAGAAAGAAAAGGAAAAGAATGAGTTTTTTACATTCTGTTTCCATCAGTAATGAATGTTTAATGAAGTATTACTAAAATAAGAAGATATATCAGTCTTGTAAAGATTGAAAAAAGCAACTAATTCATTGCGAATTAGTTGCTTTTAATTTAATCGTTTAAAGATTGTCTCCTCTTATTTATCATTTATCACAGCATGGCTGAACAATAACTTTAATGGTTTGCCTTGCCTTGGGAGGCTGGCTCGGGTCAAGTGGGTTATGCCATATCATATTAACCAGATATTTTCCCTCCTGAAGTCCTTTTATACAGAGAATAATATCAGCTCCAACGATGTATGATAATTCTTGCTCTACGCCCATTGGCGGATCTTCGCATTCCCATACCATTGATCCAATCATAGGATACTGAATTTCAACAGCCTCACCCACACAAACAGATACTTGGGGCGGTAATGAGGGGGTTGGAATGTATTGTTCACTTTGTTCCGACTTTGGAACCGGCGTGTTCACTGAAGAGTCGTATGCATAAGATACATCTCCACCAAGTAGCATGGCTACCATTAAAAAAACATTTTTGTTTTCATACTTTTATAAATTTAGTTCATATAATAAGCCGCAAATGCTAACACAATTGATTGGTAATCAGGTTATACTTCTCTAATATAAAATTAGAGAAGTATTAGATTGGTGTTTTCTATGTAGTTTCAGTAATGTTCATATATGGAAGAGTATGAAGGTAGAAGTGAAATGTAGCAGACATTGTGGCAGATGGCAGTAGTTGTTAAATAGCTCCGTATTGATAACAGACATTATGGCAGTGTACTCTTCAAGAGTAATGTGAGAATCTGTTTCACCCTATAAAGTGGTATTGAGAGTGCTTTCTAATAATGGAACTAAAATGGTTAGAAAACTTTATATAATATGTAACGGCATCTTGTTATATAATTTTTATTTATACATTGAATGTGTTATACCTGGTTATAAACTCTGATCAGATCTTCCGATCAGTTGAAATAACTAAATAATATAAATTAGAAAGTTCTAATAAATTTCTACATCACAGTGTTCATGGGAATTCTATGCATGAATCGCTTCTTGTTGATGGACTGTATATTAACCTCAGAGTATGTCGAGTTGAACCTATTCGTTTTGCCATACGTTCTTTTCATATAGACGAAGTAATCAGAATCGTCACATTTCGGTTGGAAAATGTGGCATATTGTTTCACCTTTAAACGTATACGAATATGAAAACTTTATTTGTTTTTCTGTTTGTTTTGCTTGCATTTTACTCCTGTGATATGGACGATCCGATTAGCGCAGAAGATTCATCGGTTGCGACCGATAAAAGTACTGATGCTATCGATGTAACTGCCAAACCAGGTAGTTATCTCATCTGGCTTAATGGAACAAGTGCAGAAACAAAGAAGATTGCAGATCGGCTGCAAACTGTGAATCATTATGACAAGATGTTGTCTTTTAATGATTTACCCGGAGTGGATAAGTCGGCAACACTGGTCACAATGGCAAGAGATACCCTGAATGACTTGACTATCGTTAGTAATGCTGTCGATTTTATTGCGGGTACTTATACTCCTGAAATGATACAAAATATTCGCCATAATCACCAGGGAGTAATTTTAATTGCCAATGATGGTAAAGGCGAGGACTTGAAAACGCAGATGCTTAAGCTTTTTGGGCTTTATGTGGATAAGGGGTATTATAAAGTCAGTTTTCCACGTGAACAGCGGTATGCTTATTATGATGTGAATGATCCGGATGCTTTGAAGAAACTTTGCGGCACAGGAGGGCTCAGTCCCGACACGCGCGGTATGTTTTTTTCCCCCGGACCTACGGACGATCCATCGGCTCCGGAAGTAACTGCACGGGCGCTGCATGCTATGAAGAGAATTTACATCAGCAACCGCTTCTATGTTTATACCAGCGACTATAAATATCACATGACGGGATATGAATCGCTTTTGCCTTATACGGCAGAAACGCGGAATTACGTTCCGAAGGATGATAAAAGGTATGATGGAATGGTAGACAGAGAATGGACCATTGATACTTATAATCTACGTATCTATGCTCCGACCAATGGAGATAATATGATTGCCGTCTACAGTTCGGGTGGCAATGGATTCTCCAACAGGCTTGACAATTCACTGGTGTTCTTGGACAATCCACCCATGTATGAAACTTGGGCATTAATCTGGGGATTACGTAACAATGCCTATACGAAGATTAACATCCGTGATGACCAGCGCTCGCAACTGAACCTGAAACTGATTGATTTTGCACCCGGTCTGCCGGAAACAGAAAGTACTATCGGACATTCGTACAATAAGAGTGTAGGCTTTGATTTGGGAGTAAGCCCCGTTCTGAAAGGTGATTACCGCTGGGGGAAATCCATCACTTATCAATTGGCGGAGATGACCCGTGAAGTGACCCGTACTATTACCGATGCCGAGATGGAGTATTGCTGGAAGTGGTATCCTGAAATTCTCTTTCGGGGTAGTAAGGCTATGAATGCAAATGGCATGATTAATGGTTCTGCCATGATTTCGCCTGCATGGTATGATATTCTCTACGATCATGTAGCAGGTACTCCAGGTACGGACAATGTTTTCTGCGACTATGACAACGATTTGCAGTTTAATCAAAACCTGCTCAATTACCAACAGGAGTGTGCTGTCACTGCCCGTACAACCGGTGCATCGGCAGGTGTGGTAGCTGTTGAAATTACTGACGGAATGGTGTTGCAACGTGGAGGAGCCTGGTTTACCAGCTGGGGAAAAGCCATACTACATCCTCTTCCCAGTAGTGCCGGCACAGCCTACGATACAACGGTGGATGTGCATAAAACCACTACTGTATGGATTGATTATAATAACTGGTAAAACGAACAATTAAAAAGAGATTACGATGAAAACAAAAATATTATATAAGATACTCCTACTTTCAAGTCTTCTTTTCGGGGCATGTGTACAGGATGATATCAATGATGATCCGGTAGGAAATGATGGTAACGAAGAAAAGAAGGATGTCGTCCTGATTCGTATGGGAACCGATGATGCAGAAGTAAAAGATATCACTTCCCGCCTGTTTAGCAACATACCTGCTTCCTGGGAGATAGGGAAAAAGACCATCGTTGACTACGATAAAATGGCAGATCCGGAGACGGAATTCACTACCGATATCAAGAATCCGGATATCTATACGACGGTTATATTGAATGTCAATGATGTGATTTCCGGTAAATATCCGGTGTCTTTGTTTCGTATGCTGAAATTTTATAAACGGGATTTCTATATCGTAGCGACCGGAACAACTCAGGAACAAAAAAGTGAAATGCTTTCTTTAATAGGAGTATATATGGAATCAGGCTATTACAGCATCAATTATGATAACGTGCAGCATTATCGCATTTTTCCTTCTGCCGATCCGTATGCTAAGGATAATATGATAGGCAAGGGAGTGGAATCTTTCAACCGGAGGTTGTTGGCTCGCTCCGTTGATAATCAGCCTAAAGGTATTAAACCGGATCCCGGATACAATGCGCAGATGGCTGACAAAGAGGCTTTGAAGCGAATTGAAATTTATAACCGTATTTATGGTTATACTCAGGGAGAGGGAGATATGAACTATTCCATGCAGGCGGTTCCCTATAAGATGAGAGAGGGTACTGGTCCGGATGTTATAATAGATAATGTTTGGGCAATAGATGCCTATAACTTTCAGATATATAGCAAAAACAATAACTGTATATTGAGTGTGACAAATACTGGCGGCAATGGTTTTACTGCTAATATCAAGGATTATACAACTCCCAAGGGTGCTAATGTATATGCTTATATCTGGAACATGATGCGGGAATCATCCAGTGAGGTGACAATTCACTCTGACGGGGGCATCTTCCGGGAAATCAGTTATCAGCCTCAAACGGTGAATCATGGAGCCGACTATACTGAGAACTCTTTCTGGAAAGTGTCTGTTGAGGTCTCACCCACCAAGTTGGCAGAAGAGCCCTGGGAGGCTTTAGAGGTGTCGTTTAGCAAGGAATCATCCACTGATGTATCTTATAAAACTCTGTCGATGGACTATTCTTGTAAGGGACAATTTGGCAACGGGGTGTATAGTAAACTTTGGCAGTTTATTCCCGGTGAGTTTTACGATAGAGCGGAAGCTTTTGTTTACGAAACAAGTGAAGGAAAGCGCTGGATTGATGCCGCGCAGGCCATGACACCTAATTATGTGACATGGGGAGGTTATACACTGCGTCAGAACTATTTGAGCCATATTAATAACAGTATGAAATTACAACAACAACAGTGCATCTATTCTTTGAGTTCAGATGCACAGCCTGGAGTAGTTTCTGTTGCCATCACTGATGCCATCGATCTGCAAAAGACCTATGTGCATTATAACTGCGGTATTCGCTATGGGCACGATTCGGTAAAGACAGATCTCAAAATGTCGAAGATGGTTTGGATCGATTTTAGGCAATGGGATAATTGAAAAGTTATTAAAATAACTTGGTAGCTGTACGAAACCTCTGTGACGATAAGGATTCGTACAGCTTCTGATGGTACATTGGAAGATGATCATAATCGTCGTGATTTTACAATCAATGTGCTTGCCGTTTATCTGAATAAAGTACGGTTGGAAGGGTGCAATTTTAGATGGTGTTATTCCTAATGAATATGAGGCTGCCCGTGAGTTAATGCTCAAGAAAGCAGAAAAAATGGGACTTAAACCAATAAAGTAAAAATAGGGATTCAGAGAAAGTACCGGTTGTAATTAAGTGAAATGCAACCGGTACTTTTTGTATGTGTGTCATTTTTATAAAATATTGTGCTGTGACGGAAAACCGTGACAGATCTTGTCTTTTTATTTGTTTCTGATGTTATTCTTTTTTCTTTTCTGTTTTATTTTCAAATAAAACTGTATTCATTCTCGTGAATAAACGTTTCGATGAGGATTCTGTGGCAGTGATACTGGCAGTAATAGAATCTACGCGTTCTGCTTTTTTGAATGAAGCATATAAAGAACTGGCTACGTATCCGGAAAGGTGCATACGTATTTCTCGATGCTTGTTTCAGTGGTGGCTATAAGAGTGCTACCCCGCTGCTTGCACAGAAAGGAGTACGCGTAGTGCCGAAAGTAGGATTGCCTCAGGGGAATACTTTGAGTTTCTCTTCAAGTAGTGGTGATCAGACCTCAAGTGTTTATCACGATAAAAAGCAAGGCTATTATACTTACTTCCTGATTAAAACGATTAAGGATGCAAAAGGAAACCTTTCAATGAAAGAACTCTTTGAGAAAACCAGTACTGCCGTGAAGAAAGCAACTGCTATGATTGGTAAAATACAGGAACCGCAGTGCATGGTTTCTCCTACATGGACGGAGTGGGAGAGTTTGAGGCTGGAAACTCAGATGGAGGAGTAGTGATTAGTGAGTAGTGATAAGTGATTAGTAGGCTGCGCGTCATGCCGCATGGTACTAATCACTTATCACTAAACATTAATCACTATTTCAGAGTTCGATAATCTCCTCATTACAGATCGTCAGTTTTTCAACTCCTTCGCTGGTGACAGCCCATGAGTTTTCAATACCAACAGGACCGACACCTGGTAAAACGATTTTGGGTTCTAAAGCAAATACCATACCTGGTTCCAGCTCTTGCTTCATACGTGGTGCAATTACAGGCATTTCGTTAATTTCCAATCCGATGCCATGACCAATGAAACGTGCCTGCTGGCTGATGCCCATGAAGTTTTCTGCAAATCCGGCTTTGGTAACCATATCAATGGCAGTGTTATACAAATCTTCACATACAGCTCCAGGCTTAGCCATTGAAGCAACCTCGTTTTGTATATCCAGACAAACCTGATGTGCGGCATAGGCTTTTTCACTCAGTTTGCCGATAGAGAACACGCGACTCATATCGCCCATATATCCGTTGAAGTTACCACCTAAATCCACCATTACGCTTTGGCCTTCTTTCAGCGGAGAACCATTTACTCCTCCCGGCAGTGCCGGATCGAGTCCTTCACCTCCCAAAGCAAAGTCGTAGGGAGAAGGTACAGCTGCGTTATCGCCAGTCAGTACGCTTCCCATAAAGATTTCCATACTTTGACCAAATACGCGGAAAATACCCAGTGATCCTTCCAGGCGCATCAGACGTTCAATTTCAATAGAGAATTCGCGATCAGTCATTCCCGGACGATAAGCAGAAGGAATCTGGTTGTATGCTTTGGCATGTGCAATTCCCGAGCGACGGAACAATTCTATTTCAATAGCTGTCTTTATACTTCGTGCCTGGCGGATAAGCGGGGTACCATTAACGACTTCTATATCCGGAAATATGGCAGCCAGTCGTACGTATTCCGTATAGGGCAACTCGTCACCTTCGAGCATTAGTTTAGTAGGCATGGGCAATTTCTCCTCTTTCAGGATATCTATGATTTGTTCCGGTTTACGGACAGAGAAGATATGTTCGCCTGATATATTGTTGGGACGTTTTACAAATAAGCGGGCGGGAGCGTTAAGAGGCAAGTATAAGTATCCGCTGACAACACGGCCGTACGTATAGAGCAAGTTTACATTACAAGTGATTAGGGCGGCATCAATACCTTGTTGAGCCATCAGCCAGCGTATTTTATCGCGGCGCAGTTTTAATTCCGGTTGTAACATCTCGTTATTATGTTTTGATTTTGAGATGCAAAGTTAGGCTATTTTGGTTGAAAATGAAACCTTCTGGTAAAAAAGTGCGCTACCCACGTCCTGTCACAGGAGGAGAGTAGCGCAAACCACAAATACAAATACAACTAAACAAAGTTTTTCTATTTACGATTAGACAATCCAAAGATTTACGATTAGACGATTTACCATTTACGATTGAAGTTACTTGTGAATAAATAGATGTAATTCCAATCGTAAATAGTAAATCGTCCAATCGTAAATCTTAGATAATTCCTTGTCCAAGCATCGCATGAGCCACTTTCATGAATCCTGCAATGTTGGCACCTTTCATATAATTGATATAGCCATCACTTTCAGTACCATATTTTACGCACTGGGCATGAATATCGTTCATAATCTGATGCAGATTCTTATCTACTTCTTCTGAAGTCCAGGAAATATGCATTGCATTTTGAGTCATTTCAAGACCGGAAGTTGCTACACCGCCTGCATTGACTGCTTTACCCGGACCATACATGATACGTGCAGCAAGGAATGTATCAATGGCTTCGGGGCGGCATCCCATATTAGATACTTCACCTACACACATCACTCCGTTAGCAACCAGTTGTCTGGCATCTTCTTCGTTCACTTCATTTTGAGTGGCGCAAGGCATAGCGATATCTACTTTCTGTTCCCAAGGCTTTTTACCCGGGTAGAAAGTTGCATTCGGATATTCTTCGGCGTAAGGAGCTACAATGTCATTACCACTGGCACGAAGTTCGAGCATATAGTCTATTTTCTCACCGGAAATACCATCCGGGTCATAGATGTAGCCGTCAGGACCGGAAATGGTAACCACTTTGGCACCCAATTCTGTAGCTTTAATAGCAGCACCCCATGCCACATTTCCGAAACCGGAGATAGCCACTGTTTTACCTTCAAAACTGGTCCCTTTATCTTTCAGCATTTGCTGAACGAAATAGCAGGCGCCAAAACCGGTAGCTTCGGGACGGATACGGGAACCGCCGAACTCCATGCCTTTACCGGTGAAAGTACCGGTATGTTCGCGCGTCAGCTTTTTATACATACCAAACATATAGCCTACTTCACGACCTCCTACACCTATGTCACCAGCAGGTACATCCATATCCGGACCTATATGGCGCCATAATTCAAGCATGAAAGCCTGGCAGAAACGCATGATTTCAGCATCGCTCTTTCCACGGGGAGAGAAGTCGGAACCACCTTTACCACCACCCATCGGCAGGGTAGTCAATGCGTTTTTGAATGTTTGTTCGAAGCCCAGGAACTTCAAAATGGAAAGGGTTACAGATGCATGGAAACGAATACCGCCTTTATACGGGCCGATAGCATTATTGAACTGTACGCGGTAGCCTAAATTGGTTTGTACTTCACCTTTATCATCTACCCATGTTACACGAAACGTAAAGATGCGATCTGGTTCGACAAGTCTTTCTATTATTTTGGCTTTTTCGAACTCTGGATGCAGATTGTATATATCTTCAATAGAGAGAAGTACTTCTTTGACTGCTTGGAGGTACTCAGATTCACCGGGATGCTTCGCCTCAAGAGAGGACATAATTTTCTGAATGTTCATAATACTATGTTTTAAAAGGTTCATTCTGATAAAATGTCAACTACTGACACTGCAAATATAGGAAAACTTTTCTATAAACCTCTTTTTTATGGTGATATTTTGATTAAATAATGATAAAATGATAATTTGATTTACGATTAGACGATTTACGATTTACGATTGGGATTACATAAAATTATAAGTAACTTCAATCGTAAATTGTAAATCGTCTAATCGTAAATCTCCGAATCTTCGGATTGTCTAATCGTAAATCCCCTTAATAGTTTAAAGTTTTGTTGGATCCATTCCTAAATTATACATAATAAATCCGTATATATCGGCTTGCTCTTCCAGTACTTTTTTCATTGGTTTACCCGCTCCGTGTCCGGCTTTGCTATCGATGCGGATAAGGGTTGGATTAGTACCGTCATTGCACTCCTGCAATGTAGCAGCAAATTTGAATGAGTGGGCCGGAACTACGCGGTCGTCATGATCGGCAGTAGTAACCATGGTGGCCGGATACTTCGTGTCTGGTTTCAGATTGTGTAACGGAGAGTATCCCTTAAGGTATTCGAACATTTCTTTACTGTCTTCACTTGTTCCGTAATCACTGGCCCAGTTCCAGCCGATGGTAAACTTATGATAGCGGAGCATATCCATAACTCCTACCTGCGGAATGGCTACTTTGAACAGATCGGGGCGCTGTGTCATACAGGCACCTACCAGCAAACCACCGTTTGAACCACCTACAATAGCTATTTTATCCGGATTGGTATACTCATTGTTGATAAGGAATTCTGCGGCAGAAATAAAATCATTGAACACATTTTGCTTTTGCATCTTAGTACCGGCAACGTGCCATTCTTCACCATATTCATTACCACCTCGCAGGTTTACCTGTGCATAGATACCTCCGTTTTCAAGAAATGGAATACGGTTGATACTGAATCCCGGGTTGAGGCTGATACCAAATCCTCCGTATCCGTAAAGGAATACCGGATTTTGGCCGTCTCTCTTCAAGTCTTTTTTATACGTAAGAAATATCGGAATCATAACACCGTCTTTGCTTGGGAAGAAGATCTGTTCGGTTATAAAATCGTCCGGATTGAACTTTACTTTCGGAGCACGGTATAACTCTGAGGTATTTGTGTCTATGTCGTACTTATAGGTAGTTCCTGGAATAGTAAATGAAGTGAAGCCAAAGAAACATTCCTTATCATCTTTGGTACCACTGAAACTTACAGAACCCAATGAAGGGAGTTCGATTTCGTGTAGTCTTTTCCCGTTAAGATCATGAACATAAGCATGGTTGGATGCATCCTTGTCGTAAGTCAGAAAGAGTTTGCCACCAATTATTTCTGCATCCGAAAGAACCGAAGCTTTTTCGGGTACGAGTTCTGTCCAGTTTTCCAGCAGCGGGTTATTGATATCGGCTATCATGATCCGGTTTTTCGGAGCTCCGTAATTAGTAAATATGTATATTTTGTTATCGATAACTTCGATAGGAGAGTATTGGTAGTCGAAGTCGGTGGTTAATTGCAAGAGTGTTGCATTGGGGCTCTTTAAATCTTTTATAAATAGATTGTTACCTCTTCCGGCTCCCGATTCATATATAAAGAGAATACGTTCGTCTTTGCTTGTACTGGCAGAGTAGAAGCGTTTTGGGTATGCAGGATTCTCGTATATCAGTTTATCCTCGGTTTGAGGAGTACCGATTTTATGATAATATATCTTATGATTTTCATTGACGTTGGAAAATTCTTTACCTTTTGCCGGAGCATCATATGCACTATAGTAAAATCCATCTCCTTGCCAGGCTGCTCCTGTGAACTTGGCCCAGTTAATATGATCTTCGAGCAGTTTACCTGTGGCGGTATCCATTACATAGATCTCGGACCAGTCCGAACCACTCCGCGAAATGGTATATGCCGTATATTTACCATCGTTGGAAAAAGAGAGGCTGGTGAGTGCTACCGTACCATCATCCGACAATTGGTTCGGATCCAGAAAAACACGGGCTTCTCCGTCTAATGAGTCTTGTACATATAATACACTCTGGTTTTGCAATCCGTCATTTTTATAAAAATAGTATTTTCCATGTTTCTTGAATGGAGTACCTATTTTCTCGTAATTTGCCAGATCGGTTAAGCGTTTCAACAGTTGCTCACGGAAGGGTATTTGAGCAAGATATGCATTGGTTACTTTGTTTTCTGCTTCTACCCAGGCGGCAGTAGCTGCACTGGTATCGTTCTCCAACCAGCGATAAGGATCGGAGACTTTTGTCCCGAAATATACATCTACACTGTCTACTTTGGCTGTTTTAGGATAGACCAATTTTTTTTGTTGGGATGTACATGACATGACCATAATTCCACTTAATAATAAGACTGTTTTTTTCATTATAAATAGTTGTTTGTAGTGAGAAAAGTACAAATATATACAGAAGCGGCGAAATAACCACCTTTAATTCTATAAAATTCATTTGCATTTCCCGATAAAAAAGGCGAATTTTGTCTTTCAATTTTTAACTACAGGAAATCCATGCTCAGTAAATACAAATTAAATCAGCTTTATTTCAAAGATACGCAGTTTGCCAATCTGATGACGCGGCGTATTTTCAATGTCCTGTTGATAGCCAATCCGTATGACGCTTTTATGCTTGAAGATGACGGGCGTATTGATGAAAAAATTTTTAACGAATATACTTCCTTGTCGCTTCGCTATCCTCCCCGTTTTTCGCAGGTTTCTACAGAAGAGGAGGCTCTGGCACTGCTTGCAAGTATGACATTTGATCTTGTTATTTGTATGCCGGGTACGGGAGATAATGACAGTTTTGATATCGGGCGTCACATTAAGAGTCTGTATGAGCACATTCCTATAGTCATTCTTACGCCTTTCAGTCATGGTATTACAGCGCGTATTGCCGATGAAGATCTGAGTGCGTTTGATTATGTATTTTGCTGGTTGGGTAATACCGATCTGCTGGTATCTATCATTAAATTGATAGAAGATAAGATGAATCTGGAGCACGATGTGGCAGAAGTAGGGGTACAGCTTATTTTGCTGGTAGAAGACGGTATCCGTTTCTACTCTTCGGTGTTGCCAAACCTGTATAAGTTTGTCTTGAAACAGAGCCAGGAGTTCTCTACTGAGGCCCTGAATGCCCACCAGCGTACTTTGCGTATGCGTGGACGTCCTAAAATAGTGCTGGCACGTACGTATGAGGAAGCTATTACGCTGTACGAAAAATATAAAAACAATATACTTGGGGTGATTACCGATGTACGGTTTCCTCGCGTAGAGCGTGGAGAAAAAGATGGGTTGGCAGGTATTAAACTTTGTGCTGCCATACGAAAAGAAGATCCGTTCGTGCCCCTTATTATTCAGTCGTCCGAATCGGAGAATTCTGCTTATGCTGCCAAATATGGTGCCAGTTTTATTGATAAGAATTCCAAGAAAATGGATGTGGATCTGCGCCGTATTGTTTCTGATAACTTTGGTTTCGGAGATTTTGTCTTTCGTAACCCCGAAACGGGAGAGGAGATTGCCCGTGTGCGGAACCTGAAAGAACTGCAAAATATTCTCTTTGCTGTTCCGGCCGAATCATTTTTATATCATATTTCCCGTAATCACGTGTCGCGCTGGTTGTATTCGCGGGCTATGTTTCCTGTTGCCGAATTCCTTAAACCTATCACCTGGAATAGCTTGCAGGATGTAGATGCTCACCGGCGGATTATCTTCGAGGCCATTGTGAAGTATCGTAAGATGAAAAATCAGGGTGTAGTGGCTGTTTTTAAGCGCGATCGCTTCGACCGTTATTCCAATTTTGCCCGTATTGGCGATGGGTCTTTGGGAGGAAAAGGACGTGGACTGGCTTTCATTGATAATATGGTGAAGCGCCATCCTGAATTTGAAGAATTTGAGAATGCCCGTGTTGCCATTCCGAAGACGGTAGTACTCTGTACGGATGTCTTTGATGAGTTTATGGATACGAATAATTTATATCAGATAGCTCTTTCCGATGCCGATGATGATATAATTCTGAAATATTTCCTGAAGGCAAAGCTGCCGGACAGACTGGTGGAAGATTTCTTTACCTTCTTTGATGTAGTGAAGTCGCCTATTGCCATTCGTTCTTCTTCATTACTCGAAGACTCACATTATCAGCCATTTGCCGGAATTTATAATACTTATATGATTCCTTATCTGGATGATAAGTACGAGATGCTCCGTATGCTTTCTGATGCTATCAAGGGGGTGTATGCTTCTGTCTATTTTAAAGATAGTAAAGCATATATGCAGGCTACCTCCAATGTGATCGATCAGGAAAAGATGGCTGTTATTCTGCAAGAAGTGGTGGGTAACCAGTATGGCGACCGTTATTATCCGTCTATGTCTGGTGTGGCTCGTTCGCTCCATTACTATCCGATAGGAGATGAGAAAGCAGAAGAAGGTACTGTCAATCTGGCTCTTGGTTTGGGAAAATATATCGTAGATGGCGGAATGACGCTTCGTTTCTCTCCCTATCACCCCAACCAGGTATTACAGACCAGTGAAATGGAGATTGCCTTGAAGGAGACGCAAACCCGTTTTTATGCGCTCGATCTTAAAAATGCCGGAGAAGACTTTTCTATTGATGATGGATTCAATCTGCTGAAACTTCATGTGAAAGAGGCGGAAAAAGATGGTGCGTTGCGTTACATTGCTTCTACTTATGATCCTTACGATCAGGTGATTCGGGATGGATTGTATCCGGGAGGGCGCAAAGTGATCACGTTTGCCAATATCCTGCAACATGATGTATTCCCTCTGGCTCGTATCCTGCAATTGGTTCTGAAGCATAGCGAACAGGAAATGCGTCGCCCTGTAGAGATAGAGTTTGCTGCTACTTTGAGCCGCGAACAGGATAAGACGGGTACATTCTATCTGTTGCAGATTCGTCCCATTGTCGATACAAAAGAGATACTTGACGAAGATCTCACCACCATTCCGGATGAAGATGTCATTCTGCGTTCTAACAACTCATTAGGGCACGGAATCATGAATGAGGTGTGTGATATCATTTATGTTAAGACCGACGGATACAGTGCTTCCAATAATCAGGCTATTGCCTGGGAGATAGAAAAGATGAATCAGCAGTTCTTAAACGAAGGGAAGAATTATGTGCTGGTTGGCCCCGGACGATGGGGAAGTAGTGATACCTGGCTCGGTATTCCGGTGAAGTGGCCGCATATCTCTGCTGCCCGTGTCATTGTGGAAGCCGGGCTGACGAACTATCGGGTAGATCCCAGCCAGGGAACACACTTCTTCCAGAACCTTACTTCGTTTGGAGTGGGTTACTTCACTATTAATGCTTTTATGAATGACGGTGTTTACAATCAGGATTTCCTGAACGCACAGCCTGCTGTTGAGGAAACTAAATTCTTGCGGCATGTGCGGTTTGAGAAACCAATAGTAGTGAAGATGGATGGTAAGAAAAAGCTGGGAGTGGTATTGATGCCACAAGATTGATTCTTTTGGTGGCGTTTTACTTTCAACTTTCACTATAGAACTCTGAGAGACAGTTTTGATTTAGCTCTGTTATGTAGTCTGTTTGTTATTGAATGCGTAATGGAGCTGAATCAAAAGTTACAATATTTTGAACGCAAATATCCCCACATATCCACTTTATTAAATTTTTAGTAGTGTAGATCATAAAGTAGATTTCCATCTTAAATGTAATTTAGTTTCCACTTTAGCCAAAAGAAAATTCAACATTCTCAATGCTTGCAAAAAGCATTCCTTCTTTTTTTCTTAAAAAGACTTTGCTTTCTCTGGCCAGCCAACCAATAGCAAGAGCTACATCTTCAAACGTCAAACCCAGCTCATGGCATAAATCGAACATGGAAAGTTCACCTTTTTCATTTAAGATACGCCACACTTTTCCTGCATTTAAGCCAATTTTATTCTTTTCCATAATGCAAACTTTAGAAGATTAAACAATTTATTTATCTATAATTTAATCATTGTGAGCATATGAAAATAATGTTATACACATTACCTATCCACAAAGATAACATTTTTACAGAAAAAAACAAACTTAATCTGTATTAATTGGAAATGAAATCACCTTGAATTACTCTCATATTGAAATAATTATATTTATCTTTTTGTAATTATTTAGAGATGTAGAAACGGTGCGAAAATGGAAAGATAGGATAGCTTGCAAGTTGGAAAAATATTACAAGGAATAAGGTTTTTAAATGCTTGACTATTAGTGTTATATGTAAGCGGCTTTTTTCTCTACGAGGAATGGGTCGAAACTCTACGAGGAATGGGGTGAAACTCTACGAGAAATGAATCGATTCTCGTAGAATTATAAGTCGGATGTTTGCAATATTTTACAGGTAATATTTATAAAGAGAAATTATCTTGTTCTTGTTGTAATAAAAAATGCTTCAATTTATGGGTAGAATATTAGAACCTGTTTTCTGTTGAATAAGAATGTACACTTTGGTATCCTAAGAATGTACAGTTTTGCTATACAAGAATGTACATTCTTATTATACAAAAGTGTACATTCTTGTAAGTGTTGATTATCAGATTGTTATAGGTGTGATTCTAACTTGCTGAATTACGAATTCTATAGTAGTTTGATTCGTTATTATTCAGTATAAAATTAATCCGGCTAACGGGTAGTGCATCTATAAGAATGCAGGCAATTTCTATTGGTTGTTATTGGTATATAGGTTATATATGACTTTAGATACCTTTGGAAATGAAATCTTTAATCTCTTCTTCACTAGGTAGCTGGACTTTGTATTTTTGCACAAAAATATTGGGGTCTAAACCTGCTGTTGCATAACGGACTAAAGTGTCTCCTTTTTCCGTGCACAATAAGATACCAATTGGAGGGTTATCATCAGGTTGCATTATTTCTGCTTTGAAGTAGTTGAGATACATATTCAGCTGGGATGCATATTCATGGTGGAATTTGTCAATTTTCAATTCCACTATTACATGGCATTTATCCACGAATTGTTTCCATTTCATAAAAAGCACGTTTGACGGGATTGTCAATAGCTGATATTAAAGACAGGTTAGAGTAAGTAAGTTTATTGAATAGCTTATCAGCTGGAATCATCCATTTATGTATATCCATCAATTCGGCGGATGTCATCCGCCGAATCTCATTTTCATATTTGGCGGATGCCATCTGCCGAATTGGGGTAGCGAATTCTGTAGTCAGTGACCAACGGATTTCCGGGTTTGACATAACATATCCTAAGACTTCTTCTTTTAATTGCGGATAAATTAGATACAAACGTCTGAATTCCCGGAATCTACGCTCATTTAACCCTTTGGTGTTTAATCGCTTTTCTAAATTCTTTAAAAGTTGCTCACCGTAGGTTGCACGGTCTTCGCCATGCTGTTCAAACTCAACAATGTAGCATCCCATTAACCAATTGCGGGAAGTTAGTGCAAGATTTACAGAATGTGCAGCTTGTGCTTGCAAGGTATTCTGAATGGCACTGATGTGATTAACTAAAGATTCAAAGTTCATATTTTTACTCTTTAGAAGACATAAGCACATCTTGCAGATAATATATAGACTGCACCATTATCTTTATGTGAGTTTGATTCGTTATTATTCAGTATAAAATTAATCCGGCTAACGGGTAGTGCATCTATAACTTACTTCTGCTTTTCCAGATTTTGAATACGTTGCTCAAGCGCGGCGTATTTTTCATCTTTCTCTTTTAGTAAGCGTTCATAAAGTTCGGTGATTTTGTCGATAGGATTAAAAGCATTTTTTAGATTATTTGAATAACCTGTCGGAACAGTTACTCCCTCTTTATTATCATGTACATCATTTGTTATACTTTCAAATACCACTGATGGCGCATCTTCTTCCAGCGTTTTCAGATATTCTACCGGTACATTCAGTGCTCTGGCAAATCTTTGCAGTATTTCATCATCAATCGTTTTTGTTCTTTCGTATCTCGAAATCGCAGGTTGTGACAGATGTACAAGCTCAGACATGGCATCCTGTTTGATCCCTTTTTCAATACGGGTGCGTCTTATATTATGTCCATGATGGACATTCAGGTTCTGTAATTCTTCTGTTTCCATGTTTTTTTAGTTTTTCAACAATTACTATCAGCAAAAAGTTTCATCCGAAGCAAATATACGAAAAAAACGAATAGAATGAATAAAACGAATATTACTTTGCCCAAAATGAAATAAATTGAATGTATTTATATTTGCCGGTATAGTTTGTTTACACTTAATTTGTAAATTCAAGAATGATTAAAATAGGGGGTAAAATGATTAAGTTATTGACAACTAAAGAGTCTACGTTATTAAGAAAACTGGCTAACCTATTAAAAGAGTATGATGCTATCATCTCCTGTGATACTTCGGATGAAGTTAAAATTATTGTTTTTGAAGGAGATAAAGATGTCAAAAGAGTACCTATAATGCTCCCGAAGAGTTTTGATGAAGAGGATATTGCGGATCTGTTAAATGAAACAAGCAGGCAGATAGAGTGGATAGCCAAAAATAAAGAAGTTAATTTGCTCCTTCCGGATGAAGAGAAGGGCTGAGGCTTCTACATCTAATGATGAATAACAATAGTTGTGACGTTGCATAACAATATATGTAGTGGTACATAACAATAGATGTAATTTATAACATGAAAAAGCCGCTCCCTCGTAAAGAAGCGGCTTCTATATTAACTATAGCTTTTTAAAAAAGGGGCTTGCTGATTATAATATACCCTGAGCCATCATTGCTTTGGCAACCTTCATGAATCCGGCTACGTTGGCACCTTTCACATAGTTTACATAACCATCGGCTTCAGTACCGTATTGTACACAAGCTTCGTGGATATTCTTCATGATGCTCTTCAGTTTTTCATCTACTTCTTCAGAGCTCCAGCTCAGTTTGATAGAGTTTTGAGTCATTTCCAGACCGGATACGGATACACCACCGGCATTAGCAGCTTTACCTGGAGCATACAGGATTTTAGCATCCTGGAATACTTTGATAGCTTCCGGAGTAGAAGGCATGTTTGCACCTTCGCTGACTGCGATACATCCGTTTGCAACCAACTGGCGGGCATGGTCACCGTTCAACTCATTCTGTGTTGCAGAAGGCAGAGCGATATCACATTTTTCACCCCAAGGTTTAGCTCCTTCTACATATTTACAACCGTAAGTTTCGGCATATTCACGGATACGGCCACGGTAGAGGTTCTTCAGCTCCATGATATAATCCAATTTTGCACGGTCGATACCGTCCGGATCGTAAATGTAACCATCAGAGTCGGACATCGTAACTACTTTACCACCCAGTTCCAATACTTTTTCTGCTGTATACTGAGCTACGTTACCAGAACCTGAGATAAGACAAACTTTGCCTTTCAGATCGGTACCCTGCCTTTTCAGCATTTCCATCAGGAAGTAGATGTTACCATAACCGGTAGCTTCCGGGCGAATCAGTGAACCACCAAATTCGCGGCCTTTACCTGTGAATGTTCCTGTGAATTCGTGAGCCAGTTTCTTGTACATGCCGAACATGAAACCTACTTCGCGGCCACCTACACCGATGTCACCTGCCGGTACGTCGGTCTCAGGACCGATGTGACGCCACAATTCCAGCATGAAAGCCTGTACGAAACGCATTACTTCGGCGTTTGACTTTCCGCGTGGAGAGAAATCGGAACCACCTTTACCACCACCCATCGGCAATGTAGTCAGTGAGTTTTTGAATGTTTGCTCGAAGGCAAGGAATTTAAGAATACTAAGGTTTACTGAAGCATGGAAACGGATACCGCCTTTGTACGGGCCGATAGCGTTGTTGTGCTGAACACGGTAACCCATGTTGGTCTGCACATTACCTTTATCGTCTACCCAAGTTACACGGAATTGATACACTCTGTCGGGAATGCAAAGACGCTCAATCAGGTTGGCTTTGTCGAATTCAGGATGTTTGTTGTATTCTTCTTCAATAGTAGCAAGAACTTCTTCTACTGCCTGATGATACTCCGGTTCATTGGGAAACCTTCTCTTCAAATCTTCTAATACCTTAGCTGCATTCATAATTCTTTTTCTTTTTATTAGTTGAGTTTATAAGTTGACAAATAAATGATGAGAACAAGTTGGCAGGGAAATCACCTGTCTTACTATCTTTTGTCTTGTTTCTCTCTTTTTGGTGTTGCAAAAGTAAACATAAAAATTGAACTTGCAAACATTTTATAAAGAAAAACGGCATAAAATATCAATTTTGATATTTTATGCCGCAAATATGGAATAAAAAGATATTATTTATTCTTTTTGAGCGATTTGTAGACAGGAATGAACACTAATGCTGCCGAAATGATAAGCATAAGTATTGTTGGACCGTCAATACGCTCGGCGTATACTAATACTATGTAACAAAGCGCTACCCAAAGCAGAATGATGCAAACTATTTGTGATTTGGATAACGGGCGTTTCATATCCCTGCTTTTTTCTTGTCAACAATCGCATCGATAACCGCTACGGCTGTGATATTTACAATATCGCGCACGGAGCTTTCGATATCGGTAAAGTGGATAGGCTTGTTCAATCCCATCTGGATAGGGCCAATCAGTTCTGTATCCGGAGTCATTGCCTGGATCAGTTTGTAACCGGAGTTGGCAGAACTGAGGTTGGGGAATACCAGTGTATTGACATCCTTACCATTGAGGCGGGTGAACGGGTATTTAGCATCACGAAGTTCGCGATTCATGGCGAAGTTTACTTGCATTTCACCATCAATAGCCAGTTCCGGGTACTCTTTCTGCATATATGTTACAGCCTCGTGTACTTTCAGCGGACTACCTGCCTGATCGGAACCAAAGTTAGAGTAGCTCAGCATAGCGATAACCGGAGTGTGATTAAAGAACCTCACTGTCTGATCTGCCAGTTTCGCAATATCTATCAGGGTTGAGGCATCCGG
This sequence comes from Bacteroides sp. 41_26, assembly GCF_949740115.1. NCBI lineage: Bacteria > Pseudomonadati > Bacteroidota > Bacteroidia > Bacteroidales > Bacteroidaceae > Bacteroides > Bacteroides sp. 41_26. The sequence goes on along the minus strand of NZ_CATJGZ010000089.1, from coordinate 52,409 downwards.
ATGACGGTTGATCAAAGTGTCGGCCAGGAAGTAGGTTCCCTTCTTGGAATTCAGGATGTGCATCGTTCCGAAGTGGTTGTATTCGGGACGGATTCCGATTACTTCTTTGGCTACTTTGATTGTATTGCTATATTTGGTATACAATCCGGTGATAAAGGCGTCTGCATCTCCGGTTTCCACCATCATCATACCAAAGTAGTTACGCTCAAACATTTTATCTGTTGCTTCGTCATACGTAGCACCTTCGCGGGCACGCTTTTCTGCCAGTATCTTTGCATAGCGTTCGCGGCGTTCTGTTTCGCGGTCGTGGCGCAGGTTGACAATTTCGATACCTTCCAGGCTCAGGTCAAGTTCATGTGCCAGTTTCTCGATACGTTCTTCGTTACCTAATATAATAGGATGGCAGATACCTTCTGCTTTTGCTTCAACGGCAGCTTTCAACATATTGGGGTGGCCACCTTCGGCAAATACGACGCGTTGCGGATTACGGCGGGCCGTATCATAAAGCTGGCGGGTGAGCTGTGACTCTTGTCCCATGAGTTCGCGAAGATGCGTTCTGTAAGCGTCCCAATCCTCGATATTTTTGCGGGCTACACCACTTTCCATGGCAGCACGGGCCACAGCGATGGATACTTCTGTAATCAGACGAGGGTCTACCGGTTTCGGAATGAAATATTCCGGTCCGAAGGTGAAGTTGTTTACATGGTAAGCTTCGTTTACTACATCGGGCACGGGTTGTTTTGCCAGGTTGGCAATAGCATGTACGGCAGCGATTTTCATTTCTTCATTAATGGCTTTGGCCTGTGTATCCAGTGCACCACGGAAGATATAAGGGAAACCAATCACATTGTTGATCTGGTTCGGATAGTCCGAACGTCCGGTTGCCATTAATACATCGGGGCGGGCAGCCATAGCATCTTCATAAGAAATCTCCGGCGTCGGGTTGGCAAGTGCAAACACAATAGGAGAGGCAGCCATGCTGCGTACCATATCTTGTGAAAGTACATTTCCTTTTGACAGGCCGAGGAATACATCTGCTCCTTTGATGGCTTCTGCCAGTGTATGAATGTCGGTACGGTCTGTGGCAAAGTATCTCTTCTGTTCGTTCAGGTCGGTACGGGCTTTGCTGATAACGCCTTTGCTATCCACCATTACGATGTTTTCGAGGCGTGCACCGAGTGATACGTATAGTTTTGTACACGATACGGCAGAAGCACCTGCACCGTTTACAACGATTTTTACATTTTCAATTTTCTTTCCGGCTACTTGCAGGGCATTGATCAGTCCGGCGCTGGAGATAATAGCCGTTCCGTGCTGGTCGTCGTGCATGACAGGAATGTCGAGTTCTTCTTTTAACCGGCGTTCTATTTCAAAACACTCCGGCGCTTTGATATCCTCCAGGTTGATGCCGCCAAAAGTCGGTGCAATTGCTTTTACAGCTTCGATGAACTTGTCCGGGTCTTTTTCGTCTACTTCAATATCGAACACATCGATACCTGCATAGATTTTAAATAATAGTCCCTTACCTTCCATTACCGGTTTGCCACTTAGTGCACCTATATCGCCCAGACCGAGTACGGCTGTACCGTTGGAGATTACAGCTACCAGGTTTCCTTTGGCTGTATATTTATATGCATCCTGCGGGTTCTTTTCGATTTCGAGGCATGGTTCTGCCACACCGGGAGAGTAAGCAAGCGATAAGTCGGTTTGTGTACTATAGGGTTTGGTAGGAACTACCTCAATTTTACCGGGTTTGCCCTGTGAATGATAGAGCAAAGCGGCCTCTTTTGTTATTTTAGCCATGATACTGCGTTTTTATAAAGGTTATCATTTGTCTGCAAATGTAGGAATAAAAGTTAGAAACTGTAGTCTATCTGTTATAAATTCTATTAAATTAATAACAAAAAGGCACAAAAAGAGAGAAATAGTACCTCCTTTTGTGCCTTTTACGTATATATATTCTAATTCATTTTCCGACCTTCATACTCTGTCTTTTATTTTTTATTCTTCGTTCTTTAATTTACAGGAAAGTTCCCGGACCCAGTATATCATACATATTGCTCACATCCCGGGTACGCAACAATTGACCGTTGGGGGTATAAAACAGCTGGTATTTCATATCTATATTGGCTTTTCCCACTTTAATAACAATAATGGGTTCCCATTTGGGGAATTCAACGTAGGTGACATCTTCAACAATTCCGTCCGCATAGTCGCTGGCGGCAAAAGCATTGTATACGGCAGGAGAGAGGCGGTCTACACTTACCAGTTCTGTCTGGGTCATGGCCCATTGTGCCTGGGCATTGAACCATACATTCTTTTCAAGGCCGTTCATCATGAAGTCGGCACAATAATAACCGTCATCCTGTGACCAGGCAATATCTTTGGCAGTGGGGTACATCTTTTTTAAAGCTGCCTGTACTTGGGCAGGAGCATAGCCGGCAAAGGCGGTGGTAGAAGCTATCAGCATAGCAAGCAATACACCAAGTTTTAATTTAATCATAGTTAAAGTGTTTAGTTAGGTGGATATTTTTGCTACTAACACTCAGTGCTGCTTTTTGTTTAGCTAAGAGTGCTTCCCGCACGGGGAGATACGCCAAGCGATGGTTAATCTGCGTTTTATTCTTATAAAAAGTTATAACTTGAAACGACTTTAATAGTCAGGTCTTCTATTTGAAAAACGTCTTCCTGATTTAATGTTACGATGTAACCCTCATTGAGGTGATATGTTTTCATGGCATCTATTAGTCCATTGAATTCACGTGTCTGATTATCTATGTCAAGTTTCAGGCAAACCTGAATAGCTTGTGTAATGGCTCCTTTTTCTATGGTGATAAAGTCACATTCACCTTTTCCTTTATGATAATATATTTCTTTATATTTTAATCGTAAAGCGTTATAAACCATGTTTTCTAACTTATGTCCTTCTTCTCCTTTTATTTTATTGACGTTAGCTGCTACTAACCCCATGTCGATTGCATAGATTTTTTTAGGATTGACCGTTTGTTTCTTTAATGAATAATCAAACATGGGGACTAAATTTATTAAATAACTTTGTTCCAGATGAGAAATATATTCCAGGATTGTAGTAGTAGAGCTAATGCCGGAAGGCTCCTTCAGCTTGTTTGCAGATGTCAGATTACCTATGTTTGAAAGCAGATAAACCATTAAACGTTTTAATCCGCGTGTATCTTTTATACCATATCGCACAGAAATGTCCCGTATGAGTATATCATCAAGTAGATTTGCCAATATTTCTTCAAAAGGAGCTTTTAAGTATTCAGGAAATCCACCTAAACGCATATACTCTTTAATAGAATCTTCGTTATGATCAAAATCTTTAAAACGACAAAATTCGTCATATGAGAAAGGGAATAGTTCTATAGTTAAGTGTCTTCCTGTTAAACTGGTTCCCAGCTCTTTACTTAATAAAGATGCATTGGAACCAGTAACGAAAACCTTAAAACTTTCGTCTAACTTTTGGCGGACATAACGTTCCCAACCTGTAACTACTTGTATCTCATCAAACATCAAGACTTGATTTCCTGCTTCTGCTATGATCATATCCAACTTCTGGAAATCAGATATTTCAAAATCATATAATCGTGGATCGTCAAAGTTAATATATAAAGCTTCTGTGTGTTTCTGTTTTAATAATTGATGTAGAAGGGTACTCTTTCCACATCTTCGAACACCAGATACAATGAGAGCATAGTTGTCAATATCCGGTAAAGTCTTTAACTCATTCCGAAGCATTCCTTTCTCTTTAATTTGCAGCATCTCTTTTTGTTGGCGGATTATCTCCTGTAGAAAATCTTTTTGTATCATAACATATTGCATTTAGATACAGGCAAATATAAAGGTTTCCATTGTAAATGCAAAATAGTTTCCATTCTAAATGGAAACTACTATCCGTTTAGAATGGAAGCTATTTATCTAACTCTTTATTTTTCTTTCCCATTCCGGTATTCCGCCGGAGACATTCCCTCATGCCGTTTGAAGTACCTGCCCAAATAAGACTGATCCGGAAATCCCAATTTATCGGCTATTTCCTGGATGTTCAATTTAGAAGATTGGAGTAATACTTTTATTTCCAGTATGGCGAAGTTATCAATTATTTTTTTAGCAGAGTTGCCTGTCACACTCCGGCAGATTCCTGTCAGGTATTTGGTAGAGATGCAAAGCTTGTTGGCATAGAAGGTTACATCACGCTGTGAGCTGCAATGTTCGTGTACCATGGCAACGAATTTACCAAATATCTCATCCTGGCGATTGCTGCCTTCAATCTCACTTTTAGTAAAGTAACGGTATGTTTTATCGTAAATATCAAGTAGAAAACTTTGCAAATGATTACGGGCTATCTGATTACGAAAACGGTTTTCGTAGTCAATGTAGATGGCGGAAGTGGCATCCATAAGCCCATTTATACTTCTGGTTGCATCTTCGGGGAGCGTATAGCAAGGATTTTCTTTCAGAAAATGAAAGAAGGGCGGGTCGAGCCGCAGACAGGCTTCCCGAAACATTTCGCCATAGGAAGCGAAAAAAGAAAGGTTGAAGTCATCACTTTTTCCGTCCAGGCTGATTACGGTTCCGGGTAATAAAACAATCTGGGTGTTTTTTACTATCTCATATTTCCGAAGGTCGATAGTAATTTGTGCCCAACCGCTGCGACAGAATAAAATGACAGCGCAATCGAGTTTGTTCAAACGGTTGTGAAAAGCAGCAAGATCGCCTGTCCCGGCTATGAAAGATCTTTCCAGAGAGACGGTGAGCGGGTTTTTATATTCCATACTTTGTTCTTTATTTCACTGGCAAATATAGGAGTTTTAACTGAAAATAGAGATATGTTGTTCCGAAAATGAACAAAACTGTGGATGGTATGAAAAGTTTTCTGCAAGGAAAACGTTCTACCTTTGCCGCGACAAAATAGATAAGTCAACCAGTTGAAGGATCAACTGTATAGTAGAGAACATTAATTAAATGGGTATTATGAGCAAAAAGGTATGTAGAATGAAGCACATTGTGATGCTATCATGTTGTTTGGCTGTTGCAGGATGCAAGCAGGCACCACAAGTACAAATGGAAAGCGGATATGAGGTGATGACGGCATCACCGTCCGACCGGGTATTGTTCAGTACATATTCGGCGACAATTCGCGGTCGGCAGGATATTGAGATTTATCCGCAAGTGAGTGGTACGTTGACTAAAGTATGTGTCACTGAAGGTCAGCGGGTAAAGAATGGACAGGCGTTGTTTATCATAGACCAGGTGCCTTATGAAGCGGCTTTACAGACGGCTTTGGCCAATGTGGAAGCGGCAAAGGCTACACTGGCAACGGCACAATTGACGTATGACAGCAAGCAGGAACTCTACAGACAGAATGTAGTTTCCGAATTCGATCTTAGCACGGCAAAGAACTCATTGCTGGCAGCCAAAGCACAATTGGCACAGGTGAAGGCCCAGGAGGTGAATGCCCGTAATAACCTTTCTTATACGGTAGTGAAAAGTCCTGCCGATGGAGTTGTGGGAACTTTGCCTTATCGTGTAGGAGCGTTGGTTAGTGCCAGCCTGCCGGAAGCGTTGACTACCGTTTCTGACAATTCGGATATGTATGTTTACTTCTCTATGACCGAAAATCAGTTGTTAGGATTGATCAGGCAGTATGGTTCGAAAGAGGAGGCACTGAAACAGATGCCGGCTATTGATTTATTGTTGAACGACAAATCTGCTTATTCGGAAAAGGGAAGAATTGAGACGATTAGTGGGGTGATTGATCGTAGTACGGGAACTGTTAGTCTGCGTGCCGTATTCCCGAATGAGGGAGGGTTGCTTCATAGCGGTGGTGCCGGTAATGTGATTGTACCTGTGCAGAAATCAGGAGCTATTGTTATTCCTCAGGCAGCTACATATGAAATTCAGGATAAGGTATTTGTATATAAGGTAGTAGACGGCAAGGCACAATCGGCTCCCGTGCAGGTGACCCGTGTGAACGGTGGGAAAGAATATATCGTAGATAGTGGGTTAGAGTCTGGTGAGGTGATTGTAGCAGAAGGAGTAGGATTACTTCGTGAGGGTACCCCAATTCAACCGAAAGACGCATTGCATGGCACATCAAAGTAATTAATGAAATAAAGACAAAATAATGAACTTAAGAACTTTCATTGAACGGCCGGTTCTATCGGCTGTCATCTCTATAACGATTGTCGTTGTCGGGATCATCGGACTGTTCACGTTGCCCGTCGAACAATATCCTGATATTGCTCCTCCCACCATTATGGTGAGTACCAGTTATTTTGGTGCCAGCGCAGAGACTTTGCAAAAGAGTGTGATTTCTCCGCTGGAAGAAGCAATTAATGGTGTGGAAGATATGACTTACATGACCTCTTCGGCTACCAATGCCGGTACGGTTTCCATCACTGTTTACTTCAAACAGGGTACCGATCCTGACATGGCGGCAGTAAACGTGCAGAACCGTGTTTCTAAGGCTACAGGCCAGCTTCCGGCGGAAGTGACCCAGGTAGGAGTTACTACCTCCAAGCGGCAGACCAGTATCTTGCAGATGTTCTCTTTGTATAGCCCAGACGATTCTTACGATGAGACTTTCCTTTCCAACTATATCAGTATCAATCTGAAACCTGAAATTCTCCGTATCTCCGGAGTAGGAGATATGATGATTATGGGCGGCGAATATAGCTTGCGTGTATGGATGAAACCGGATGTGATGGCACAGTACAAACTCATTCCGGGTGATGTAACCTCTGTACTTGCCGAACAGAACATTGAATCGGCTACCGGATCATTCGGTGAGAACTCCGACGAAACCTACCAGTATACCATGAAGTATAAAGGCCGTCTCATTACTCCCGAAGAGTTTGGTGAAATTGTAATCCGCTCCACGGACGACGGCGAAGTACTGAAACTAAAAGATATTGCCGACCTTGAATTGGGACAGGAAAGCTATGCCTACAAAGGTACTACCGATGGACATAATGGTATTTCCTGCATGATATTTCAGACAGCCGGTTCTAATGCTACCGAAGTGAACAATAACATTGATAAATTTCTGGAGGAAGCCCGGAAAGATTTGCCGAAAGGGGTAGAGCTTACACAGCTGATGAGTTCCAATGACTTCTTGTATGCTTCTATTTATGAGGTAGTCAAGACGCTGATTGAAGCTATTATTCTGGTAATCCTGGTGGTGTATGTCTTCTTGCAGGACATTCGTTCCACGCTGATTCCGTTGGTAGGTATTATTGTTTCTTTGATCGGTACGTTTGCCTTTATGGCACTGGCGGGTTTCAGTATCAACCTGATCACGCTGTTTGCTTTGGTATTGGTCATCGGTACGGTGGTAGATGATGCCATTGTGGTGGTCGAGGCGGTGCAAGCCCGGTTTGATGTGGGGTATAAATCCTCTTATATGGCAAGTATAGATGCAATGAAAGGTATCAGTAATGCGGTAATTACTTCCTCACTGGTATTTATGGCGGTATTTATTCCGGTATCTTTTATGGGAGGTACCTCCGGAACCTTCTATACGCAATTCGGATTGACAATGGCGGTTGCTGTGGGTATTTCCGCTATCAACGCCCTCACGCTGAGTCCGGCGCTTTGTGCACTGTTGCTGAAACCTTATATTAATGAGGACGGAACACAGAAGAATAATTTTGCTTCCCGTTTCCGCCGTGCATTTAATGCAGCTTTTGATGTGGTGGTAGATAAATATAAAGGCATCGTATTGTTTTTCATCAAACGCAGATGGCTTACATGGTCTTTGCTGGCTTGTTCGATGGCTTTGCTTCTGTTCTTCATGAATACCACGAAGACAGGGTTGGTACCGGATGAAGACCAGGGAGTGGTGTTTGTGAATGTCAGTACTGCTGCCGGTAGTTCACTCAAGACTACGAATACGGTCATTGAACGTATCGAGAAGCGTCTGGAAGATATCCCGCAGGTGGCACATGTGCAGAAGGTGGCAGGTTACGGATTGTTATCCGGGCAGGGAAGTTCATTCGGTATGCTGATTCTGAAGTTGAAACCCTGGGACGAACGCCCCGGCAAGGAAGACAATGTACAGGCTGTTATCGGTCGGGTATATGGCTGTACGGCGGATATCAAGGATGCTACAGTATTTGCCATTTCTCCGGGTATGATTCCGGGTTACGGTATGGGTAATGCACTCGAACTGCATATGCAGGACAAACAGGGAGGTGATGTAAACACTTTCTTCCAGACCACACAGCAATATCTGGGTGCTTTGAACCAGCGTCCTGAGATAGCAATGGCATATTCTACATTTGATGTACGTTATCCGCAATGGTCGGTAGAAGTAGATGCTTCCAGATGTAAACGTGCAGGCATTACGCCGGATCAGGTACTCAGCACTTTGTCGGGATATTATGGCGGGCAATATGTGTCCAACTTCAACCGGTTCTCAAAAGTATATAAGGTAATGATACAGGCCGATCCTGAATATCGTCTGGATGAGACTTCACTGAACAATACTTTTGTGCGTATGGCGAATGGGGAAATGGCTCCGCTGAGTCAGTTTGTAACATTGACACGCGTGTATGGTGCCGAATCACTGAGCCGCTTCAATATGTACAACTCTATTGCGGTAAATGCGATGCCTGCTGAAGGTTACAGTACCGGTGACGCAATTCGTGCCGTGCAGGAAACTGCCGCCACTTCATTGCCCAAAGGCTATGGTTATGATTATGGAGGTATCACTCGTGAAGAGAACCAGCAGAGTGGCACTACAATTATCATATTTGCTATCTGTTTCCTCATGATTTACCTCATCCTGAGTGCACTTTATGAGAGTTTCATTGTACCTTTTGCCGTACTTCTGAGTGTGCCCTGCGGACTCATGGGAAGTTTCCTTTTTGCCCGTATGTTCGGACTCGAGAACAATATCTATTTGCAAACGGGGCTTATCATGCTGATTGGTCTGTTGGCAAAGACAGCGATCTTGCTGACGGAATATGCAACCGAGCGCCGTAAGGCAGGTATGGGACTGATTGCTTCGGCACTGAGTGCAGCCAAAGCCCGTTTCCGTCCTATCCTGATGACGGTTCTTACAATGGTTTTCGGTCTGTTGCCTTTGATGGTAGCTTCCGGAGTAGGAGCCAATGGTAACCGTTCACTCGGAACCGGTACGGTAGGTGGCATGGTGGTTGGTACACTGGCGTTGCTATTCATTGTTCCTTCACTCTTTATAGCCTTCCAGTGGTTACAGGAACGTTTGCGTCCGGTACAGCCTCAGCCTACCCACGATTGGCAGATTGAGGAAGAGATTGTGAAGAGCGACCGGGAAAAACAAGAAGCCGGTAAGGAATGATCTTAACCAAATTATTAAAAAGAAAAGAAATATGAAGAAGATAATTCTATTATCTGTGGCAACGACTTTTATACTGAGTAGTTGCGGCATTTATTCCAAATACAAACCTGCTACGGAGGTTCCCGAAGGGCTTTATGGGGCTACTGATACGCTTGTGTCCGCTACCGATACCGCCAATCTGGGAAATCTCTCCTGGCGTAAGGTATTTACAGACCCGCACTTGCAGATGCTCATTGACTCTGCCCTGGTGCGCAATACTGATTTGCAAACCGCCCATTTGCGTGTGAAAGAGGCTGAGGCTACATTGCTTTCTGCCCGTTTATCCTATCTGCCTTCTTTCTCTCTTTCTCCGCAAGGCACGGTGAGTAGTTTTGATGGTGCGAAAGCTACGCAGACGTACACATTGCCTGTTTCTGCAAGCTGGGAGATTGATCTCTTCGGACGTATCACCAACGCCAAGCGCCGTGCAAAGGCGGTTCTTGCTCAAAGCCGGGAGTATGAACAGGCTGTGCAGACCCAACTGGTGTCGGCCGTAGCCAACAATTATTATACCTTGCTGATGCTCGATGCCCAGCTTGAAATATCTACAGCCACCGAGGCTGCCTGGGCGGAGAGTGTGACTGCCACCCGTGCTATGAAAGCAGCCGGTATGGTGACCGAAGCAGGGTTGGCGCAGACCGAAGCTACCTATTATAATATCCGTACATCGCTGCTCGATTTGAAAGAGCAGATCAATCAAGTGGAGAATGCCCTTTCCCTGTTGCTGTTTGATGTTCCTCAGAACATTCGGCGCGGCAAGCTTGAAGGGCAGCAATTGCCCGAAGACCTCTTCGTTGGCGTACCTCTTCAGATGCTTGCCAACCGTCCCGATGTGCGCAGTGCAGAACAGGCTTTGGCACAGGCTTTTTATACAACCAATAGTGCGCGTTCTGCTTTCTATCCCTCTATCACGTTGAGTGGTAGTGCCGGATGGACTAACTCGGCAGGTGCTCTGATTGTCAATCCCGGTAAGTTCATTGCTACGGCAGTTGCGTCGTTGACGCAGCCGTTGTTCAACCGGGGACAGAATATCGCCCAGCTCAAAATAGCGAAGGCACAGCAGGAGGAGGCACGTCTCAGCTTTGAACAGACGTTGCTCAATGCAGGTAGCGAGGTTAACAATGCACTGGTACAATATCAGACAGCCCGTGACAAATCTGAGTATTTCACTAAACAGGTTGCCTCACTGGAAAATGCCGCCCGAAGCACCCGTTTGTTGATGAAGCATGGCAATACCACGTATCTGGAAGTATTGACTGCCCAGCAGACATTGCTCAATGCACAACTTTCTCAGGTAGCCAACCGTTTTACTGAAATTCAGGGAGTTATTACATTGTATCAGGCCCTTGGTGGCGGAAGAATGTAAGAAGAGGAGGAATGGAATGAAACCCGAAACTGCTCGTCGCCGAATAATTGATTATACCAAGCAGGAGATGATTCTGCACGGCGTCAGTCGTTTGACTATGGATATTATTGCTCAGGGCATGGGCATGTCCAAACGGACGCTTTATCAGCTTTTTCCCAGCAAAGTCTGCCTGGTACGTATTTGCCTGGCAGAGTTTGCTGCCGAGAAACACAACCGATTGCTTACCGGGCAGAAACAAGAAGAGTATTCCTGTACTGAGATTCTTTTCCGTACGATGGATGCTTATACATCGCTGATACATTGTCAGGGTAGTACATTGTTGTCTGATCTGGCAGGAGATCCCGACTATCAACCTATGTTGGAACGTGAAAAGACTTTCTGGTTGCAGCAACTGGCCGATGCGCTGAATCTTTGCAAGGCTTGCGGGGTGTTGGTAGCTGATGTTAATCCCGACCGTTTGGCGATAGAAATACTCACTATCCTTTATGAGAACTGTTTGCGTGGCGCTTCCTATGCCACGCAACGGTTACTTGCTTATTCGTTGTTACGAGGTTTTTTTAAAGTGGATGATATCCGCTATATTGATGAATGTTTGCCGATAACGAAGACGGGATGAGGTGTTTATTTCTGTATGGCATTTCACCACAGAGTACGCAGAGGGCACGGAGTTTTGAATCTTTCTTGAAACGCAGAATTAACGCAGATTTTCGCAAAGGGAAACAAATCCAAGATAAATAACTACAGTCTTTTAATCTGTGTTTATCTGTGTTAATCCGCGTTTTATCAGATAAATAATACTCTGTGGAACTCTGTGCTACTCTGTGGTGAGTTTTGCTCATTTTTGTATGGCTTTGAACTCAGTAACCAACTACTCGGAATGGAGAGTTAGATTGTTTTACATGTCCTTCCTTCCCCAAGCCATACGTATTGCCCGGCTCCGGGGAGAAGGTCCCTCGGCTCCGGGGAGGACGTTGCTCGGCTCCGGGGAAGAGGCTGTTCGGCTCCGGGGAGAAAATGTACTTGTAAAGTCTTTGATTATCAATTTGTTGTAGGATAGACTTTTTATCTTCTCTATTCTATGGGTGTGGTAATATTGCTTTACATCATACAAAAATATCACTTTGATGAATGGTTACTCTTATAAAGAAAGAGACACGAAGCAAATTGGCTTCGTGTCTCTTTCTTTATATAAGATTGTAATGTATGGGCTTATGCGTTCAGCGCCTGTTCAATATCTGCAATAATGTCTTCGGCACTTTCTATACCCACCGAGAAGCGGATCAAGTCCGGGCGTACACCTGCTTCCATGAGCTGCTCATCAGTCAGCTGACGGTGTGTGTGGCTGGCAGGATGCAGTACACATGTACGGGCGTCTGCCACATGAGTCACGATAGCAGCCAGTTGCAGTGAATCCATGAATTTGATAGATACTTCGCGTCCGCCTTTCAGTCCGAAAGAGATAACGCCGCAGGAACCGTTCGGCATATATTTCTGGGCCAGTTCGTAGTATTTGTTTCCCGGAAGACCGCAATAGTTCACCCAGGCTACTTTGTCATTCTTAGCAAGATATTCGGCCACCTTCTGTGCGTTGCCACAATGCTGAGGCATGCGGAGATGCAACGTTTCCAGTCCTAAATTCAATAGGAAAGCATTCTGCGGGCTTTGGATACTACCTAAGTCACGCATCAGTTGGGCAGTGGCTTTGGTTATATATGCCATTTTACCGAAAGAGGTTGTGTAAGTCAGTCCATGGTAAGACTCATCCGGTGTGCAAAGTCCGGGGAACTTATCAGCATGGGCATCCCAGTCGAAATTACCACTGTCTACGATACAGCCGCCTACGCTGGTGGCATGTCCATCCATGTATTTGGTAGTAGAGTGTACCACGATGTCTGCTCCCCACTCAAACGGGCGGCAGTTGATAGGAGTAGGGAATGTATTGTCTACAATCAACGGAACGCCATTGCTATGAGCGATGCGGGCAAACTTTTCGATGTCCAGTACTTCGAGAGACGGATTGGAGATTGTTTCGCCAAACAGTGCCTTGGTGTTAGGGCGGAAAGCCGCGGAGATTTCTTCCTCACTGGCATCGGGGCTGACAAAAGTAACATCAATACCTAACTTCTTCATCGTCACTCCGAACAGGTTGAATGTACCACCGTAGATGGCCGATGAACAAACAAAATGATCGCCTGCCTGGCAAATGTTGAATATGGCATAAAAATTGGCTGCCTGCCCGCTGGAAGTCAGCATAGCAGCTACACCTCCTTCGAGTGCAGCAATTTTGGCAGCTACGGCGTCGTTGGTAGGATTTTGCAGGCGGGTGTAGAAATAACCACTATCCTCAAGATCAAACAAACGGGCCATCTGCTCACTGGTTTCATATTTGAAAGTAGTACTCTGATAGATGGGCAGCACGCGCGGCTCACCCTTTTTAGGAGTCCATCCTGCTTGTACACACAGGGTTTCGGGTTTGAATTGTTTTGCCATAATTGTTATTGGGTTTTCAGATTTATTGCCTTAAAAAAGTTATATCGACGCAAAAGTAGAGAAAATAATTGGTTTAAAAGGTTATCTTTGCGGAGTTATTCAATTGACAGTTGACAATTATTTAATTGACAGTTATTCAATTGACAGTTGACAGTTGACAGTTGACAATTGACAATTGACAGTTATCCAGTTGGCAATTGTTCAACGAACGGTTACCTATTGACATTGAACACATAACTCTGTATCCGCGCAGCCCACTGTCAACTGTCAACTGTCAACTGTCAATTGTCAACTGTCAATTGTCAACTGTCAATTGTCAACTGTCAATTGTCAATTGTCAATTGTCAACTGAATAACTGTCAATTAAATAATTTTCAATTAAATATGAATCGTCTCCTCTGTCTTTTTCTGTTTATCTCTTTCCTGTTTGTTGCCCCGGATATGTGGGCGCAGCAGAAAGCTACTCCGAAAGCTGGTGAGGGAATTTCGTCTTTCCTACTGCGCCACAATCGTGCTCCCAAGAAGTACTATGATGATTTTGTTGAGTTGAACAAAGCTAAATTAGGAAAAGATAAAACACTTAAAATGGGAGTTATCTATCTGATTCCTCCTGCAAAAAGTTCTGTATCTGCTGCTACGGCTAAGTCTGCTCCTGCCGGAAAAACCGTTGAGAAGCAGGATAAACCCAAACTTGCACGGCGGACAGAAATCAATGAACCTCTCTTCGGAAAATTGCTGGCAAACACAAAAGTTACCTCCAATCGCTTGGCCGGTGCCTGCTTTTATGTGGTCAGCGGGCATGGCGGACCTGATCCCGGAGCCATTGGCAGGGTGGGGAAGCACGAACTTCACGAGGATGAATATGCCTATGATATTGCTCTGCGTCTGGCACGTAACCTGATGCAGGAAGGAGCAGAAGTACATATCATTATTCAGGATGCCAAAGACGGAATCCGTGACGATGCTTACCTCTCTAACAGTAAACGGGAGACTTGTATGGGCGATCCCATTCCCTTGAATCAGGTGCAACGTCTGCAACAGCGATGTGACAAAATAAATGCCCTGTATCGCAATGACCGTAAAAACTATAAGTATTGCCGTGCCATTTTTATTCATGTAGATAGCCGTAGTAAAGGAACGCAGACGGATGTGTTTTTCTACCACTCCAACCGCAAAGCTGATAGTAAACGATTGGCGAATAATATGAAAGATACTTTTGAGTCGAAGTACGGAAAACACCAACCAAACCGTGGTTTCTCCGGAACAGTGAGCGGACGGAATTTATATGTATTGGCCCATACAACCCCTGTATCTGTATTTGTAGAACTGGGTAATATCCAGAACACACTTGACCAAAGACGATTGGTTATTCCTTCCAACCGGCAAGCATTGGCGAAATGGTTAATGGAAGGTTTTCTGAAAGATTATAAAGGGATGTGAATTTAGCAAGAACGGACAACCGGACTGTGAGAATAAACCCTATATTTGTTGGCGAATACGAAGTAAAAACCTAAAAACTTACCTTACATGAATCAGTTGTCTTTTGTCGGCACTTATCGGACTTCTCCTTATATTCTTACTGAAGGAGCCGTTGTAGAGCGTTTGCGTCGTGAATTTCATATCCCTTTGGATGAAGATCTTATCCATGCAGCTTTGATCTATAATACTTCTTACCGTGAAGTCCTGGCAGGCATTTATAAGCAATATATTGACATTGCCGCCCGGTATCAGTTGCCCTTGATGCTGATGACACCTACCCGCAGAGCTAATGCAGAAAGAATCTCCGGTTCGGTTTACCGAAACCGGGATATATTGCGGGACAACGTTGCCTTTCTTTCGGAACTTCGCGATACAGCTTCTACTCCCATCTATATTGGTGGCCTGGCCGGTTGCCGGGGCGACGCTTATGATGGACGCTACCATCTCTCGGTAGAAGAAGCAACACAATTCCATTATCCCACCGTTCGTGCCCTGGCTGAGGCAGGTGCCGACTATTTGTTTGCAGGCATTATGCCTCAACTCACCGAGACCATTGGTATGGCCAATGCAATGGCAGCAACCGGATTGCCCTATATCATCAGCTTTATGATTCGTCGTGACGGACGGTTGTTGGATGGAAGTTTTATCCATGATGCTATTGATACAATAGATAAAGAGGCAACCACCCGTCCACTTTGCTATATGGCAAACTGTGTACATCCCGATGTACTGCACCAGGCTTTATCACATTCGCATAATGATACTCCTCTGGTGCGCGAACGCTTTCAGGGGCTTCAGGCTAATGCTTCTACATTAACTCCCGAAGAATTGGAAGGGCGTACCGATCTGGAATCTTCTTCTCCTGATGAGCTGGCCGACAGATTGATGACGTTACTTTGGGATTTCCCGTTAAAAATTTGCGGAGGCTGTTGTGGCACAGACGAGCGGCATCTCAATAGCTTTGCAGAGATTCTGACCCAACGCTGACCTTTTTTATAGCGATAGATACTTTATCTCTTGTCAGCGGGCATTTACTGACTGGGATGCTATCTTCTCCAGTAATTCCTGCATTTTACCAATTACAGGGTGGTCCTCCATTCCGTAGTTGGCTGCTATTTGCTTTATTAGTGGAATACTGAGCCATACGTTTCTATCCTTATCTTCCCATACTGATATCTTTAGTGGTAATTCGATTGATATAGCCGGATTTTCTTGCATGAGTACAGTACCTACTTTGGGTGAACCGAAAACAATGACCTGATTTGGGAGGAGTTGCAGCCCTGCTTCTTCTGCATTCTTCTCATGATCGAATTTGGCAAATACAGGGATATCCATGGTTTTTAATATCTGTTCTGTACGCATCATTGTTTCGGATACGCCGAACTGGCTTTTATAAGACTTATTCATAACTCTTCCTCCGTTTTGTGCCAATATCGTGTTAGAAATCAGCATGATGATTATAATTAGTAAACTCTTCCTCATAACGCATTCAGTTTTCCTTTTGTTTTTTGATCTCATGATACAAAGATAGAGTATTACGGTATTTGAGGAAATGGCTATATTACCTGTTTAGCTGGCTATTATTCCCGAAAAGAGAGCTTGTTTAGTTGAAAGTAGGGAGTTGAAAATTGGCTGCGCTGTTACGTTACATAGTACTTCTTAATTGAAGGTCTTATTTAGTTAAAAATTGAAAGTTGACAATGGTCAGTGAAGAGCTCCCAACTCTATAACTTTACAACTCCATAACTTTCAACTAAATAAAGAAGTACTATGCAGCGTAACAGCGCAGCCAATTTTCAACTCTCAACTTTCAACTAAATAAGCTCTACAATGGCATATTTCCGTGTTTCTTAGGCGGATTGGTCTGCATCTTATTTTCTGTCATTTCCAGGGCCTGGATCAAGCGCTTCCGGGTCTGCTTCGGTAGGATTATTTCGTCAATAAAGCCCAATTCGGCAGCCTGATAAGGGTTGGCAAACTTTTCTTTATAGGCTTCCAGCTCTTTGGCTTTTGTTTCTGCATCTGCTTTACGGAACAGAATATTTACCGCACCATCAGCGCCCATTACCGCAATTTCAGCACTCGGATAAGCAAAGTTTACGTCTGCCCCGGTCTGCTTAGAGTTCATTACGATGTAGGCACCACCGTATGCTTTACGGGTGATAACTGTGATTTTAGGTACGGTTGCCTCTGCAAATGCATATACAATCTTTGCCCCGTGGCGTATGATACCGTTATTCTCTTGCGTATATCCCGGCAGGAATCCCGGAACATCTTCAAAGGTGATCAACGGAATATTGAAACAGTCGCAGAAACGAATGAAACGGCTCGCCTTATCGCTGGCATCAATATCGAGCACGCCTGCCAGATAAGCCGGCTGATTGGCTACGATACCTACCGAGCGTCCGCCCAAACGTGCAAAACCGATAAGGATGTTCTTGGCAAAGTTGGGCATTACTTCAAAGAAATAGCTATTGTCTACCACGCGCTCAATGATATCTTTCATATCATAAGGTACGTTCGGGTCAGCCGGGACAATTGTATCCAGTGATGCATCTTCACGGTTGATATCATCGGTATTGTTTTGCTTCTTAGCTTCGTCCATATTGTTTTGTGGCAGGAAGGAGAGCAATTCGCGAATACTCATCAGCAGCTCTTCTTCGCTGTTGGCCATGAAATGAGTCACTCCGCTTTTGCTGCTATGTGTCATTGCACCACCCAATTCCTCTTTACTCACTTCTTCGTGGATCACCGTTTTTACTACATCCGGTCCTGTCACAAACATGTGGCTCTTTTCTTTTACCATAAAGATAAAGTCCGTCAGTGCGGGAGAGTAACAGGCACCGCCGGCACATGGACCCAGAATGGCTGAAATCTGAGGAATTACCCCGCTTGCCATTGTGTTCTGATAGAAGATATCAGCATAGCCCGAAAGGCTTTCGATACCTTCCTGGATGCGGGCACCACCCGAATCGTTCAAAGCGATGATGGGAGCTCCGTTTTTTAATGCCAGCTGTTGTACTTTCACAATCTTCTTTGCATTGGATGCCGAAAGTGAACCACCATATACCGTGAAGTCATAAGCATAAACAAAGACCTGGCGGCCGTCTATTTTCCCATAACCGGACACAATGCCATCTCCGGGAATCTTGTTTTTGTCCATACCGTAGTTGGTACACCGGTGCACCATTAACTTATCCAGTTCTACGAAAGTACCTTTGTCCAACAGCATGTCAATACGCTCGCGGGCAGTCATTTTTCCACTTTCGTGTTGCTTTTCTATCTTATCGACACCTCCACCAAGGGAAGCGATGCGGTCACGTTCTTCAAACGCGGCATATGCTTTATTTATTTCTTCCATTTTTACTCTATGGCTTCAAGGGTTATTAATGTCTGGTCACCAGTGATACTATCACCTTCCTGCACCAGTATTTCTTTAATGCGACAGTCCGAAGTTACTTTGTAGTTACTTTGCATTTTCATTGCTTCAATGACAATGGCGGTGTCTCCGGCTTTTACTTCCTGGCCCACACTAACGGGAATTTTCACAACCTTGCCCGGCATTGGAGAGGTGATGCGGTCATTCTGTTCTTCATCTCCCTTTTTGCGCATGCGCAGGTATTTTGCCTGACTGTCTACAATTTCTACATTGTAACTGTTATAGTGTGTATTTACCTTATAACTCTTTCCGTTCTCACCGCGAATCAGCTGTGCATTGGAGCTGTGTCCATCCATCAGGATGTTACAGGTTCCGTTTTCTGCCATCACTACATCTGCTTCAAACGTCTGTCCGTCTATGGTAAGTACCACTTTATTATCTTCCTTGCTGACCAATTCTATCTCGGCCACACGGTTTCCTATATGAATTTCCATAATTAATCATTTAAATAATGTACCAATGTCTTTCGGCAATACAGCGTAGCCAATTGGCACATTAGCATATTGGCACATTATTATATTCTTAACACTCCTTTATGCAATCCGAATTCTTTCCACTTGCTGATAGGGCGGTTATCGGTAGACGATCCGCTATTTTCTTCAAGGTTCATCAGATAGTCCATATAGGCGGCAATCAAGGCTATTTTCTCAGAACGTTCACTGGTGTGGGTGATACACTTTTGTAATGCTTCGCCGTTCTTTGCAATAAAACCTGTATCATAATGCCCTTCTACAAAGTCGGCGGTATCCATAATACAACGCAGGTAACTGATGTTGTTTTTCACCCCTGTCAGTTTGTATTCGTGGAGTACCCGGCGCATGCGCTCAATGGCGTATTCACGGGTGGTAGCCCACACAATCAGTTTACCGATCATCGGGTCATAGTAGATAGGGATTTCATATCCTTCGTATACGTAGCTATCAATGCGTACACCGATACCGTTTGGCTCAGTAATTTGCTTGATCACTCCCGGACTGGGCATGAAGTTCATTTCGGTATCTTCTGCACAGATACGGCATTCAATAGCGTGTCCGCGTTGCTTGATATCCTCTTGTTTTAACTTTAACACCTGGTTATCTGCCACTTTGATTTGCTCTTTTACCAGGTCTACCCCCACAACTTCCTCTGTAATAGGATGTTCTACTTGTAAACGGGTATTCATTTCCAGGAAGTAGTAGTTGCGGTGTTTGTCTACCAGGAACTCAATTGTTCCTGCACCGATATAGTTGACGGCTTTGGCGGCAGCTACTGCCTTTTCGCCCATGTCTTTGCGTAATTCGGGTGTTACGAATACCGAAGGACTTTCTTCTACGATTTTCTGGTTACGACGTTGTACGGAGCATTCACGTTCGCATAGATGAATTACATTGCCGTGTTTATCACCCAGAATCTGAAATTCAATATGATGTGGTTCCTCAACGAACTTTTCCAGATATACGGTGTCGTCTCCAAATGAGGAGAGCGATTCGCTTTTGGCTGTAGTATAGGCTTCTTCTACTTCACTGGCATTGTGGATCAGTCGCATTCCTTTTCCGCCACCGCCCATAGAAGCTTTCAGCATTACCGGGTAGCCTATTTGGTTGCACAGTTCTACGGCTTCTTCCACGCTTTTCAGATTTTCCTGCGTACCTGGAACTACCGGAACCCCCGCTTCAATCATTTTGATACGGGCAGCAATTTTGTCTCCCATTGCCTCCATTGTTTCCGGATTCGGACCGATAAAGATGATTCCTTCTTCCTGACAACGACGGGCGAATGTGGCATTTTCCGATAAGAAGCCATATCCCGGATGTATGGCATCTGCGTGGCATATCTTCGCCACCTCAAGGATCTTTTCTATATTCAGATAACTCTCTTTTGATGCGGCCGGACCGATGCAGTAAGCTTCATCGGCGTAGAGCACATGCTTTGCGGTGCGGTCTGCCTCTGAGAAAACAGCGATACTTGCTATTTCCATTTCCCGGCAGGAGCGCATTACTCTCACGGCTATTTCTCCGCGATTGGCAACTAAGATTCTTTTTATCATATTCATTTCTCAATTAAATGCATATACGTATTAGTGCTTTTCCACCCTGCGGACACATTCCACCCGGTGAAAACACAGTATTTCTAAGATTTGGGGCTAAACGGCGATACTTTCTTTCCTAACCCACGAGGTGAGAAAGTATAAATTTTGACTGGCAGGTCTTCTGACTGACTCTCATCTTATGGGCCTTCCCGATGGATTTTTTACCTCCGTCAGTGGCGCGAATCTGGTTAATTTATAAGATGTTGTACAGAGCTTCACAGCAGCGGGACTGTCCGGGAGTTACACCCGATTCCCTTTTAATCTTCATCCGTTGACCACGGATTCCGAACCAAATCGGGCGCAAATATAGAGAATTATTGAATAGGACGAATCTTTTTTGCACGAAAGTTTACTTTTTGTGCAGTCTGAATAAAAAAGCAGGTGTAAAAGCCTGACAGTTGAAACACAATGCCCTCTTTTTTTGTTATTTTAAATGAGGTATGTAACCTTATGCAAAATAAAAACCTATAAAAATACATTTCATGTCGCATTTGCCAACTTTAATTGCTGACCTTGCACTGATATTGATATCCGCAAGTATTATAACTTTATTGTTCAAATGGTTAAAACAACCTTTAGTTTTAGGTTATATTGTTGCCGGATTACTGGCTGGTCCTTATGTCCATATTTTCCCTACTGTAGGAGATATAGCAAATATTAATATCTGGGCCGAAATAGGAGTTGTATTTCTGCTTTTTGCTCTCGGTCTGGAATTTAGTTTCAAGAAACTTATCAATGTGGGTTCAACAGCTTTTATCACGGCAACTACCGAAGTTATCAGTATGTTATTGATTGGTTATATGGTAGGATATCTGCTGGGATGGGGTACCATGAATTCTATTTTTCTGGGTGGAATGCTGTCTATGTCATCTACTACCATTATTATCAAGGCTTTTGATGATCTGGGGTTGCGTAGCCAGCGGTTTACAGGCATTGTATTCGGTACACTGGTTGTGGAGGACCTGATTGCTATTTTGATGATGGTTCTTCTTTCTACGATGGCAGTGAGCAAAG
The DNA here is from genome assembly GCF_949740115.1 of Bacteroides sp. 41_26. Classification (NCBI taxonomy): domain Bacteria; kingdom Pseudomonadati; phylum Bacteroidota; class Bacteroidia; order Bacteroidales; family Bacteroidaceae; genus Bacteroides; species Bacteroides sp. 41_26. The sequence continues at coordinate 31,174 of NZ_CATJGZ010000089.1, read as the reverse complement.
ATTTTATGGGCGAAGAGTTGCTGGTAAGTGTACTGAAAGTTGTTTTCTTCCTGATACTGTGGTTTCTTATCGGTATTTTTATCCTTCCGGCTTTCTTGAAAAAAGCAAAGAAGCTGATGAATAATGAAACGCTTCTGATTGTGTCTCTCGGCCTTTGTCTGGGAATGGTAGTACTGGCTACCTATACCGGATTCTCGGCTGCTCTGGGTGCATTTATTATGGGTTCTATCCTTGCTGAAACGGTTGAGGCGGAACACATTGAGCATATTATACAGCCGGTGAAAGATCTTTTCGGAGCAATTTTCTTTGTGTCTGTCGGTATGTTGGTCAATCCGGCTGTATTGGTTGAATATGCTTGGCCGGTTATTATTATTACACTGGTTACCATTATTGGAAAAGCCATATTCTCTTCATTGGGTGTTCTTCTGTCCGGAGAGTCACTTAATATTTCCATCAAGTCCGGGTTTAGTTTGGCACAAATCGGAGAATTTGCTTTTATTATTGCCGGATTGGGTGTTTCGCTCAAGGTACTTGATCCGTTTATCTCTCCGATTATTGTGGCTGTATCCGTTATTACAACTTTCACTACTCCCTATTTTATTCGTCTGGCAAATCCTTTTGCCGAATGGCTTTATAAAGTATTACCACCCAAAGTTCAGGAAATACTGGCTCGTTATGCTTCTGGTAAAAAAACGGTGAACCATGATAGTGACTGGAAGAAGCTATTAAAAAATATTGTTGGCAGAGTCATTATTTATAGTGTACTGCTCACTGCTATTTGGCTACTGTCTGTGAAAACACTATATCCTGCTGTCAGTGAACTGTTTACTCCTGTGACGATCTGGGTTAATCTGGCGATGTGTCTGGCTACTCTTTTACTTATGACTCCTTTTTTGTGGGCGCTTATCTCCAATAAGTACAATTCTTCTGCAATATTTCTGAAACTGTGGGAAGATGAGAACTACAATCACGGTCGCCTGGTTGCTTTAGTGCTGTTCCGGGTGTCTGTTGCTATTTTTTTTATTTCGGCTGTAGTCATCAGCTATTTTCATCTGAATTTTGGGATAGGAGTGGTTATTGCTGTAGCTGTGGTGGTTCTGATTCTTATCCTTCGGGAAGATCTTACTCAATATTCGCGTCTGGAAACTCATTTTCTGACCAATCTTAATCTACGGGAAGAGGTTGCCAGAAAACATCATCCGTTGAGGACGAGTTTCAACAGTGAGTTCAATAATAAAGATCTTGAACTTACCTCTATTCTCGTATCTCCTTATTCCCGTTATATAGGCAAATCTTTGGGAGAGCTCTCGTTCCGGCGGGATTTTGGTGTGAATGTAGTAGCCATTGTGCGTGGTGATCTTAAAATATATATCCCCAAGAGTTCTGAACGGATTTATCCACAGGATAAACTGGCAGTGGTTGGTACGGACGGGCAACTGCAAAAGTTTCGTGACGAAATTGAAAGCCCGCAAGGAGCACCGGATACAGAGGAGGTGCGTCAAGAGATGACTCTGCACTCTTTCACAGTGAATGAGGCTTTTCATTTCCTGGATAAAAGCATTGTTCAATCCCGTTTGGGTGAAAAGTATGATAGTATTGTTGTAGCTATTGAGCGGAATGGTGAGCTGGTTCCTCTGGATAAGGATACTACTTTTCTGTTAGGTGATTTGGTATGGTTTGTCGGAGAGAGGGAGAAGATCAGACAACTCTTTTAAGGAGTTGCCCGAAAAGTCTGTATCTACATAGATTTTCCACTTTGTTCAGGTAGATTTCTACTTATCTATATTGAAATTTTATATTTCTGTTTTTTCCTCTTGTCAATAGGAGTGTACAAAATGCACAAAACACGATCAGTATCGAGGTCGAAATCAACATATTGCCCAACCCTGCCAGAGGAGAGCAAATACCACCTACAAAAAAGGTAAGGAAACCAAGAATAGCCGATGCATTACCGGAACTCTCACGTACGGGTTCCAAGGCCAGTGTAGTAGAGGTGGGAAGTATCATACCCAGGAATACTAACAGAATGAAAAAAGCTGTTTCTACATAATAAACAGAGAAGTTACAGGTCAGTGTTATAGCTACTACAATACTCAGTAGCAGGAATCCCCGTACACCGATTTGTAGTGCTGTCTCTACTTGTCGGAAGCGGATGACGAGCAGACTTCCTCCCATAATACCCAATGCATTGATACCGAAACAGAGGCTATATGTGAGTGGCGATAATCCGTAGTGTTCCTGAAAGATGAAAGGTGACGCAGCGATATAGGCAAACATGACTCCCATTGCCATAGCTTGTATCAGTACATATCGCATAAAGTGATGATTACGCAATACGGGTAGATAAGCTTTAAAGGTGTCTTTCACTTTACCTTGATTACGTATTGATAGGGATTCGTGAAAGTAAGTGGTGAAAAATAGCAGAAGGATTCCTATGCCCAGTAAAGTCAGGAAGATACCTCGCCAGTCTGTTACCATGAGTAATAATCCTCCCAGAACGGGAGCACAGATAGGGGCCAGACCTTGTACACTACTCAGTATGGAGAAGAAGTGTGCCAAGCGTTTTCCTTTATACAGGTCCGTAGCGATGGATTTGGAAATGACTACTCCGCCTGCTCCTGCTACCCCCTGTATAAATCGGAAGATGAGGAACTCATAAATTGTAGTGGACGCCAGACAAGCCAGGGTAGACAGGACAAACAGAATGAGCGACGCCAAGAGTGGGAATTTCCGTCCATAGCGATCGGAGAGGGGACCGATGAAGAGTTGTCCTATAGCCAACCCTACCATGCTGACAGTGAGGGTAAGCGCTACCATAGAGGCGGAAGTGTCAAAATAGATACCCAATGCCGGAAGTGCGGGTAGATAAAAGTCGGTAACGAATGGACCGAAAGCTGAAATTGCTCCTACTAACAAAAGGATATAAAGGGCAGAATTGCCGGTCTTTTCTTTCATAATGATCTTGTTTTTGATTTTCGGTGGCAAAGTACGCTACAATGTACCGGATGTTTTCGTTCTGTCCGGTGTCTTGTTCGGCCTGATTGTCGCTAATAAAGTTATTGGTATTATAAAAAGAACAGAATCTTGTACATACATCATTGTTTGGTATACAAAGATACGGATAGAATACGAGGATAGCCGAATGCTTACTGTAGACTATCGTATGGATAATAACAAGCATATTTTTATATTTAAAAGTTGAAAATAGAGTTTTTGTTTTTATAAATTTGCCGAAAGAATGTATTTGTAATCGTGTATATACTAATATTATGAAAAAAGAATTTGTTGCAGGATTGATTGTTACTTGTTTCGTGCTCTGTTGTAATGTGCTTTATGCAAATGGTATTTATTTTTCCAAATTGGGTATGAAGCAGGGATTGTCTCAGCCTTCAGTAATGAGTATTTATCAGGATGAATTAGGCTCTTTTTGGTTTGGAACTCGTGAGGGGTTAAACCGTTATGACCAGAGTGGAATGCAGGTTTTTACTCCTGAACCTGGTAATTCAAATTCGTTGTGTGGTGAACGAATTAGACAAATATGTGGGGACCGGAATGGAAAAGTATTTATTCTCACAAATCGGGGCGTTTCAGAATACGATTTAAAGACAAACAATTTTTTGACTTTAAAAGAGAATGTATGTACAGCTGTTTCCTACGGTTATGGTCACCTTTGGATTGCAGAATATAACCATTTGTATATCTATAAAGATGGGGCTATTGAAAGTTTTCTTCAATTTCCATATCAGGTAAATATATCAGCAGTAAAAGAACTGAAAAATGGAAATCTTATTGTTGGAACATTTTCTTCGGGAGTATACTACTTGGATAAAAACAAGCAAGTTACGCAATTATTACCGGATATAGGACGAGTTTCTGTTGTATATGAAGATTCGAAAAATGATGTTTGGATAGGTTCTTATACCACGGGGTTGTATTGTTTTCAGGATACTCGTTTGGTAGAGCACTATTGTACGGTAGCTTCGAGGAAAGAGTGCCGGTTGTCGTCAGATTTTGTGAGGGATATTTGTGAAGATAATAAGGGGGGAATTTGGATCGGTACATCGCTCGGAATTAATCGCTTGGATGAAGATAAACAGAATTTAGCGTTTTTCGATGAAGGAGAACGTGATTCGTGGAAATTGTCTGATTGTTCTGTTTGGTCGCTGTATAAAGATGTACAAGGGACTATCTGGATTGGTACATATTATGGTGGAGTAAATTACTTTAATCCCGAAATTAAATCATATGCTTATCTTGATTTGCAATATCCTGGGAAAATAAATGTTTCCGGTCCTATTGTCGGAAATATTATTAAGGATGAGTATGAAAATCTTTTTTTGTGTACAGAAGGTGAAGGAGTTATTTATTATGATGTAGAAAAAAAACAATGCAAACAATATTCTATTGAAAGATCTCGCGGCAAATATATATTTAAATCGAATATAAAAACTGCATATTATGATAAAAATAACCATATATTGTGGTTAGGACTACATTTCGGAGGATTATGTAAATTTAATATGTCTACGCGGGAATATATAATATTTGATGAATATCACAATTCCCAAGATGCAGTTGGAGATGCGGTATCGATACGAGTTATCAAACCGTATGGGAAAGACTCGTTATTGGTTGGGACTCATTCCGGATTATACCTGTTTGATATGCGGACGAATAAATTTTCTCTTTTTTCTGAATGCCTGCATAAGCACAATCCCTTTGTTGTGGACATATTATTTGATAAAGAACAGAATCTTTGGGTTGCAGGGAAAGGATTGTTATGCTTTGATACCAAAAAACAAAAGTTAAAAGAATATCTGTATGATCCGAAAGAAGAAACTTCTTTAAGCAGTAATAATATGGAGAAACTTTTTCTGGATTCGCAGAATAGATTATGGATAACGACGGGTGGAGGAGGTCTAAATTTATATGACGCAAAAAATGATTGCTTCCATCGGTTTGATCAACGTAGTTGTGGATTGAAGAATAATTATATCGGTAATATTGCTGAATCCAAGAATGGGTATTTAATTCTTTTACATACTGAAGGAATTTCTTTGCTTGACCCTCGGAATAAGAGAGTATATAATTATGGGGTGGAAAATGGATTCCCGCTTTCTTCTGCTTATGGCGGGGATGTTTGTGTCACTTCTGACGGACAGATTTACCTTTCGGGGATAGATGGTATTATTTCCTTCACGGAAAAAGATCTGAAACAGGAATATACTCCCTTTAAAATTGAATTTCAGGAACTTTTAGTTAATAATCATAGAGTTATTCCCGGTGATTCTACGGGGATATTAAAGTCCACGTTGGCATTTACAAATAAAATCGATTTGAAGTATGATCAAACAATACTTTCAATTTCATTTATTTCAGATAATTATATTCCATCTAACCGTTGTGTTTATGAATATCAGATGTCCGGATTGTCAAATCAATGGGTTAAAATACCTCCACATGTATATAGTCTGAATTTTATGCACCTTGCAGAAGGGGATTATGTACTTAAAATTCGGGGGAAATGGGAGGGTACCCAGCAAATAGCTTGTGAAAAACAGTTATTGATTCATGTTTCCCCTCCATTTTACAGATCATGGTGGGCATATCTGATATATGTATTTATCGTTATTTCTTTAATTTACATTTATTTGTCTTCGATCAAATCGAAGTTGCTGTTAAGGACATCGCTTGAGTATGAAAAAAAGGAAAAAGATCGTATAGAACAGACTAATCAGTCAAAATTATGTTTTTTTACAAATATATCGCATGAGTTTAGAACACCTTTAACTCTTATTTTGGGGCAAGTTGAAATGTTACTGCAAACTTCTCGTGTTTCTCCTGCGGTTTATAAAAAGATTCTTGCAATTAAAAGAAATGCTTACCATATGCAGAATCTTATAACCGAACTGCTCGAATTCCGAAAATATGAACAGGGATATTTGCTATTGAAAGTTTCGCAGGTGAATATGGGAGATTTTCTGGATGAGATATATGTATCTTTTACAGAATTGGCTCGTTTGAGAAATATAACATTCCGGTTGGAGAAGGGCGAAGATGATATTTTTGTATGGATTGATCCTATACAGATGCAGAAAGTATTTTATAATCTTATTTCCAATGCTTTTAAGTTTACACCTGAACAGGGGTGTATTGTGGTTGGAATGAAGGAAATGAAAGATAGAGTCTTAGTTTCTGTAACGGATAACGGTATAGGTATTTCAGAAGAATATATTGATAAAATATTTCAATGTTTTTATCAGGTGGATAATAATGTACAGGTGAGTAGTATGACACCTGGAACTGGAATTGGGCTAGCTTTGTCAAAGTTGATCGTAGAGTCTCATTCTGGAGATATTTCTGTATCGAGTGTTCCGGGTGTGGAGAGTTGTTTTGTTGTTTCTATACGGAAAGGGAAATCGCATTTCAAACAGTCTGAAATATCAGAGATAGAAAATGCAGATCAGATTTGCATAAAGAAAATATTGGAGTCTGAAACAGATATAGCTTCTGAAATTGTTCGTGAATCTGAAAATGAAGATGGCGATAAGCCGCAAATATTGATTGTTGAAGATAATATGGAACTTCGGCTTATGTTGAAAGATGTTTTTTCTCCGGTATATAATGTTGCTTTGGCAGCTGACGGAGAGGAAGGTTACCGGAAAACGATAGAGTTGCAGCCGGATATTGTTTTGAGTGATATAATGATGCCTTTTTTATCTGGTTCGGAGTTATGCCGGAAAATAAAAGAAAGTTTGGAGCTTTGTCATATTCCAGTTGTATTATTGACAGCTCGTACTACGATAGAGAGTAATATAGAAGGATTAAAAAATGGGGCGGATGACTATATTACTAAACCTTTTAATATAGAAACTCTTATAATTCGTTGTAATAATCTGGTTAATAACAGAAGGATACTTCAGAAAAAATTTAGCTGCCGCCCGGATGTTTCAGCTAAAGTTTTGGCAACTAATGAACAAGATCTTACTTTTATAGAAAAAGTTTGTGAGGTTATAGAAAAGCATATTGATGATTCGGATTTTGACATTCCGGTATTATGTGCCGAGCTCAATATGTGTCGTACGAAGTTGTTTGCTAAATTGAAAGGAGTTACCGGTCAGACACCGAATGATTTTATTATGAATGTGAAATTGAAAAAAGCTTCTGTTTTTCTTCGTGATAATATGGAAATGTCGGTTGCCGATATTGCATATACATTAGGATTTGGATCTCCAAAATATTTCGGAAAATGTTTTAAAGAACAATTTGGAATATCTCCTACCGCTTATCGTAAGGGTACTTCATTTTAAAAGTTGATTAATAGAGATTTGGAGGGGAAATAAATATTTCCTCTCCAATGTATATTCTTGATAAATAGAGCATTCCTATATTCTGAGACGGAAAATATTGGGTTGTTTTACGTACAATTTTATCCAATCTTCCCTTGTTTTTAACCCTATTTTTGTGGCGTATTAAAAATAAAAGTTAAACTATTAAATTGAAATGCCATGAGAAAATTGTATCTCTTTTTATCATTAATGTGTATGGCGATTTGGGCAAACGCTACAGTGTATTATGTAAAGCCGAATGTTGAATCTACGGCTTGGAGTGATAAAAATCCGGGACTGGTTTATACGGATATAAAGATGGCTTATGAGGCTGCTGCTTCGGGAGACCAGGTATGGATAGCTGCAGGTATTTATATGATTAAAAATGAGGAACTAGATGCTTCTAAAGTGTATTTAACCATGAAATCCGGTACTTCTTTGTACGGCGGCTTTGCCGGAACTGAAAGTAAGTTGGAAGATCGGATAAAGGTCGAAGGGGGGCAGCCGTGGGACTTTGTTAACCAGACGATACTTTCGATTGACGCTGCGGCTACAGCCTCTAATATTACAAATCAGAAGACTCAATTCCTGAATGAAACGTTTATTGACGGTATTACTTTTGAGAAGAGTAAAGGTTCGGCGGTTACTGTAAGAAAAGGTGGAGTTGTGCAGAACTGTATTTTTCGTGAGAATGTGTCGACTTGGGGAGGCGGCGGTGTACAAATGTATATGGGCGGTAAAGTGCAATATTGTTATTTTTTCAATAATTCGTCTGCCGCGAATGATAAAAACGGTGGTGCGGGATTGTATCTTTCCAGTACATCAGTTGAAGATGTGAACTATGTTGACCATTGTGTATTTGATAGTAACCGAGGATTGAAATGGGGGAGTATATGTGGTGGTGGTTTGCGTGCTGCTGCAGCAGGTATGATAACTAATTGTATCTTTTATAACAATATATCCGGGAGTGCTGCTGATGGATATGGTAAAGGTTCGGCTATTGCAGCTAATTGGTCCTCTAATACGATTTTAAATTGTTTGGTTTATAATAATACAGGTTATCCAATTTATACGGACAGGGGGGCTATGTTTATTAATATGACTGTGTGTAATAACCTGACCGGTGATCAAGGCAGTTATTCAGTTTTTTTTGATGCTGATGGTGGTGGTACATTGGCAAATAGTGTGGTCTGGAACAATATGACTACTTCCGGTAGTAAGGCTTACATGTATACGCAAGCCGGTTCGACGGTTAGTTATTTCGATTGCGTAGCCTCTAACAGGGGATCTGAAGATATAATAACTAAAGCGGAAAATTCGGACTGGTCGTTTTATCCTCTATACCGAATATCAGATGATAATATGGGAGAGGATGTGGAAGTGAATTACGCAAAATTTATTAAACCGACATCATTTGTGGGAGCTGTATCTTCTACGGATATTGACGCACTTACAGAGATTAGAAATGCTAACTGGAAAATGAATGAAACATCATTTCTGATTAACAAGGGTAACAGTTATTATGATGCGTTAGTTGAATTTGATTGTGATATTGTTGGAAAAAAGCGGGCCATGACCGATGAAGATCCTGTTGACTTGGGAGTATATGAAGTGGACCCCGCAGGTGGTATTGTTTCTGTACAGTCAATTTTTGACGGAAAGGAAATCTACGCTAGTTCGGGTGTTTTATATGTAAATGTGGCAAATAGCAATGTTACGGTGTTTGATATTACAGGAAAGTGTGTGAAATCTTTCTATACGGGTGATTTTTCCAAATCGACAGTATTGGAGAAAGGAACTTATATTGTGAAGATAGAGAAGAGTGGACACTCGATGACAAAGATGATTATATTATAAAGGTATTCAGTGATAAAAAGATTGTTATTAGGTACTTGTCTTGTTATCAGCGGTATTCCACTGATAACAAGATATATATCTGATTTCAGGTGGTTTTACATCGAGGACAGGTAGATATGAACCGGCTTCTGATTTAAGTGCTGTAATAAAAAAGTGCTGTAACAGGAGATGAAATCAGGATAGTCGGCGAAAGCCTTATGTACGTGCCCATGTATATTATAGTAACTGTTGGATAATCGGATACTTATATTGTGCGTATTAAGGTTGCTGATGATATACAACGTCAGTAGATAATAATTAAAATTTAATGTGAAGAGTATTATGATTAAACGACAAATACTGTTTTTAGCCCTTCTATTATTGGGAATGGAAGGGGTGGCTCAGAATATAGTGTTAAGAGGGAGTGTGGAGAGTAGGTCTGGAGAAAAAATTCTCGGAGCCTCTATTTTCGCGAAAGATACCCAAAAAGGTACGATAACAGATGAAGAAGGGAATTTTACCTTACAATGCGATTCGAAAACTGTATTACAGGTTTCGTATGTTGGGTATAAAACCAGACAGGTATCTGTGAACGGGAGAAGTACGATAAAAATAGTTTTAGAAGAAGATAACTATGATCTGGATGAAGTGGTAGTAGTGGGATATGGCGTTATGCGTAAATCGGATCTGACAGGATCAGTCGCTTCGGTGAAGGCTGATGAAGCTTTGAAACAGATGCCGGTATCGAATATTACCGATGCTTTGCAGGGAAGGTTCTCGGGAGTGAGTATCATATCTGCTTCCGGACAACCGGGCTCAGAAGCTACAATACGAGTACGTGGTGTTAACTCAATACAAGCTGATACAGGCCCCCTGGTAGTGATTGACGGTTTTATTGGAGGAAGCCTTTCCTCTTTGAATCCTGCTGATATAGAATCGATCGAAGTACTTAAAGACGCTTCAGCAACGGCTATATACGGTTCGCAAGGTGCAAATGGTGTTATTTTGGTAACTACGAAAAATGTTGAAAAAGGAAAGATTACGGTACAATATAATGGCTATATCAATTTTAAAGCTCCTTATTCTTTACCGGACATGATGACATCGGGTGAGTTTGCACGGTTGGCAAACGAGTATGGTAAAGAATTTTATACAGCTTCGGGTACTGAGGTCAGAGAATTTTATACTGCGGATGAGATAGTTGCTTTTGATAATGGTAGTATCGGATATGATTATGTCGATAATATATTCAGAAAATGTGCGGTGGAACATGCCCATGAAATATCGATTTCTGGTGGTGAAAATAAGACTCAATATCTTATTTCTGGTCGTTATTCTTCTAATGAAGGTATTGTAGAGACATCTTCTAATGAGAAAGTAAACTACCGTGTAAAAGTTGACAGCGAAATAAAATCATGGTTAAAGACGGGAGTAAACTTATGGGGAGAGTATACGACCTCACAAGGTCCGAGATTCTCTCAGTACAGGGGGGTATTAATAGAAAGCTTGATTTTCCCAAATACAATATCTCCCAAAGATGAAAATGGGAAATATAACAATCTTAATTTATTGGGTAGTGCACAGTATAACCCAATGGGACATATTTGGGAACAGGATAAAGACGATTATTCTCATAAAATACGCTTACAAGGATATGTCGACTTAAAATTACTACCAGGTTTGTCCTTACGGATGAATCAAAGCTTCAATTTTGGATCGAGTATTTATCGGTCTACTTTTAATGAGGATTGTTACGAAACTTGGGCAGGAACTTCTCTTACCTCGTCAAGGGCGCAGAGCAGCCATTCATACAGTTGGATAAATTCTAATATATTGAGCTACGTGAAAGAGATAAATAGTAATCATCGGTTGAATACAACGTTTGTCTTTGAACAAAGCTATAGTGATGACTTTATCAATACCTCTTCGGCATCTGGACTTGCTTCTATTGAAATTGGAGCGAATAATACATCTTTAGGAAAAGTGATCGGTGGTGAGTCTTCTCGAATAAAAACGGCGATGATGTCGGCTTTGGCACGTGTGAATTATGTTTTTATGAATCGATATATGCTGACTGCGTCATATCGTTGGGACGGTTCTTCTCGATTGGCGTATGGTAAACGTTGGGATAATTTCCCCTCTCTTGCTTTGGCTTGGGATATCAAACAGGAAAGATTTATGGATGGAGTACCTTTTGACCAATTAAAATTGCGCTTAGGGTACGGTCAAACTGGAAATCAGGCGGTAGCAGCGTATTCGGCATTTAACGAATATGTAACTAGTCGGAATGCTAATAATGACTTGGTACTTTCCTTGAAACGGATCGGAAACCCTAATTTGGGATGGGAACGTACCGAGCAATACAACATTGGTCTTGATTTCGGTCTTTTTAATAACAGGTTGGTGTTTAATGTTGACCTTTACCATAAGTTGAGTAAAGATGTGCTGATTAATGTCAATGTACCTCTTCATACCGGACAGGAAACGAAGTTGGCTAATGTCGCCCATATTTTGAATAAGGGTGTTGAAGTTACTGTTAACATGACGCCTGTGGCTGTAAAAAACATTACATGGAACAGCGTGCTCACCTTATCGCACAACCAAGGAACTTTTAAGAAGTTTTCGGATGATATTGATATGATCATGCCTTCGGGAGGATATGAAAATGACTATTTCCGTTATATAAAGGGAGGACGGATAGGTACGATATGGGGATACCAATACGAGGGTATCTGGAAAATGGCCGAAGTGTCCGGATTGCCGGAATCGGAAAACCGTCCGGAAGCCGGTTCCTATAAGTTTAAAAATCTCGATGATAATCCTTTGATTACAATAGATGACCAATGTGTTATTGGAAACGGGCAACCGAAATTTAATTGGGGATGGAGTAATACTATCAATTGGAAGAATTTTGATTTTAACTTGTTTATGATCGGGTATCATGGATTCGATATCTATAATTATACCCGTCAGGTGCGGACAATTGGTTTGACTCCTAATCCCGAAATGTATAAACGTTGGCGTCCGGATGATGAGAGCGGATATCTCGAAGGATTTATCAAGACACCGACAGGGGGACGGATATCTTCTTTATTCGTAGAGAAGGGAGATTTTGTAAAAGTGAAAAGTATAACAGTCGGATACACCTTGCCGCAGAAAGTTTTGCAAAAGCTGCGGGTGTCGTCTTTGAGGTGTTATGTATCCGTACAGAATCCATTTTTGTTTACCGGATATTCAGGAATAGACCCGGAAGTAACTTTGAAAACTCCGTTGGCTTCGGGTATTGATTGGGGATATTATCCGAATGGACGTAATTACATGTTAGGATTGAATTTCTCATTTTAAAAGATGGAAAAAATGAAAAAAATTATTGGAATAGTTTTCAGCGTTTTGCTTTTATCGGGGTGTGTGGATCTGAAGCAAGAGCCTCTCAGTTTTCTGACTCCGGAGAATATTATATATGATGAAGCAAATTTAACTAATACGGCGAATGGGCTGTATCGTACTCTTTGGCATTGGAATTATGGTTATTGCTGCCGATTGTTTACCTTAACATTGGGGGCTGATGATGTAATTTCCGGAATGTTGAGTAAATCACGTACTATTGTTATTGATGAGTTACGTGCGGATGCTACAATTAGCGAGTTGGATGTTCATTGGTTTTGGAAGAATATGTATGATCTGATATTAAATTCTAACTTAATGATTGAAGGTATTCGTGGTAGTAATGAAGATGGAGTGTCAGAGAATGAAAAACAAGCCTATTTGGGTGAGGCTTATTTTATGCGGGCTTTTGCTTATTATAACCTAGTACGGTTATTCGGAGATGTTCCGGGTATAGTCGATTCCAAATCGACTCAGGATATATTGGGTAACGAGAATATCGGACGTAATAAAGTGGCGGATATATATGATAAGATTATCGTTCCCGATTTGATTCTGGCCGAAACCTATCTGCCAGAAACCCCTCGTACAAAAGATAATTCTTCTGTTGGGAAAATTGCTGCGCAGACCTGCCTTGCAGAGGTTTATTTGACAATGGCCGGATGGCCATTGCACAGGACTGAATATTATGCGAAGGCGGCACAGAAAGCCAGGGAAATAATAGAGGCCCCATATAATCATCATGACTTGGTGGATCATTATGCCGATTTGTGGAAAGAGGTTACGAAGAATGATAATACGGAACATATATTCGCTGTGAACTGCTCTCGGACTACGAATATGGCGAGTCAGTATGGAATCTCTTTTCTTGCTCAAGAAGAAAAAGGATGGAGCGATTATCTGGGAGATGCGGAGTTTTATTTGAAATATCCGGATGATGAACGAAAAGAGTGGAACTATCAGACTACTTATGCGGTTCCGGGAAGGCCCCAACCAAATTCGTACTTGCAGTCGGCCATGAAATCTCCTTTTATAAAGAAGTATCGCGATTATGGAATTACTGCAGCACAGTCAGATGGAATTATTCCTATATACCGATATGCGGATGTACTACTTATTTACGCTGAAGCTCAGAATTTGGCTAGTAACGGACCGGATGACTTGGCGTATGACTGCATAAACCGGATACGAAAAAGAGCTATTGGCGGAACGGCCAACAATGTCCCGGAAGGTCTCTCTTGTGAGCTTTTCGATAAATACGTTTTTGATGAACGGGGATGGGAGTTCTTTGCGGAATATAAGAGATGGTTTCAGTTGGTACGCCGGGAAAAAGTGGAAGAGTGTAACTTGTATAATGAACGTGTTGTTGCGGCAGGAAATATAAATAGGAATAAGGAAAACTATCTTATGCCACTCCCTCCAAAACAGGTAGAATTATGCAAATTTACCCAAAATTCGGGATATTGATATTTTGGAATGTAAACCCTTATTAAGAGATTATTGGGTATGAAAAAAATAATAGTTATTTTGTTTGGTATACTTGTCACCGTTTCAATGAAGTCTCAAACTCTTTTTACATTTGAAGACGTCATACCGTCAGATTGGACGGTGACAGGAGGACAACTCGCTTTGACAGCAGTTACATACAAGGAAGGGAAAAGCTCATTGGAATGGATGGCTAATACAAACTCGAATATTTCCTTTCCTTTGGCTTTTAAAGCGTTATCTACGAATGGAACGTTTTTCTACATCTATTCTCCAAGAGTTACAAATGATACGATAACCATCTCGTTCATAAACGGGAATACGGTTAAACGAAGAGCTAATGTCTTATGTAATTTCGTGGGTTGGAGGGAGTTTAACCGTACTTATGTGGAGTATAAGACCAAAACAGCTACGAATATAACTCAAGTGGAGATTGCGCTGAAGTTGAATAAAAATGTAGCGGGAAGTCGGAGGATATTGTTTGATAACATGGAGTTTAATAACTTAACGAACCTTGAGATGAAAATACATGGTCCTCACATGGTTCTCGATAGGGAATATCTAAAAGGAAGAACTTCTTATCTTGAGCTTTATGCATTTGAACGGGATATTCCAATATCCCAACCTTCGTTTGAGGAACTGGCCGACTTGGCGTTAATTCGAGAGAGGCAGCATAGAATACTGACAACTCCTACTACATTGCAGGTCAGGAGAGCGTTGGATTTTGTAAATGCTCTGAATATCGTTGAGAATATGGATGGAACATTGTGTGGAAAAATTATTGATACCACTTATGGTGCGTTGAATGACTCTTATATACAAAGTATATTCGTACATTTGGCCAATTTGTCAAAAGCCGGTATTTATCAGGAAATGTTCTTGAGGGCGGTACGTTATATTCTTGACCAAGGAATAGGAGAAGGATGTAATTATGAGATGTCCTCGACGATGAATTTTTATACTGCGGGTAAAGAAATTCCTGCTGCTGTATTAGATGTTGCATATGCTTGTGAGGGCGATTTAAGACAACGTCTTCTCGATTTTGTGCAATGGTTTTGCTATTATAATGAAGCGTATCGTCCGGAAGAAACATATAAAGTGAATCTTGTATCAGATTATGTGTATTTATATCTGCCTCATTTTCTGGCTATAGCAGCTTTACAGACAGATGACGCTGTTGCCGTAAGGGAGTTGAAAGCTGTGAAACGTTATATCGAACGTAATACGGAATATACTCCCGGTAGTAAAGGGATATTGAAGTCTGACGGTACGGGATTTCATCATAATACTCATTATAATAATTATATGTACTCCTATATGCCTTGGACTCAATGTATGTGGGGATTGAGAGGAACTTCTTTCTGCATAGCGGAGGACGCTTATGAACGTTTTAAAAAAGCTGTACTTTCTGTGTATATAATGGCTACAAAAAGCTTTTTGGATGGGAATCATTTCTTTTCCAATACGTTTGCCGGGCGTAATTGTTTTGGAGGAGGAATCTCATTAGAGTACAGTAGAGAACATTTTAAGCAGTTGATAGAAACGGGTGATGATATTAAGGGAAATGACGAAGAATTGAAAGCTGCATATAATTATTTTTTTGAAAATAGTGATTATACCGTAGATGCGGTAGATTATGCGGGCTTTTATGCATTTAATTATAGTCCGGCAGCTATCTTTAGAAAAAAAAATTGGGTCGTGTCAATGCGTTCAATTACTTCTAAGTTTTGGGGAGCAGAAATATATAGTGGGCAAAATCGCTTCGGACGTTATCAAAGTCATGGTAGTTTGGATGTACTTTATGATGGGAGTTTAGCTGCTAATGGTTATCCGACAAATAATGCCGTAGGCGGTTGGGATTGGAATGTAGTGCCTGGTACGACAACGGTACATTATACTTCATGGTTGGATATGATGCCGGCTCAGTCAACGACCCAGCGCTTTGACCAATACAGTAAAGAAAAGAATTTTTCGGGTGCTTTGGCTATGGATTCAAATGGAATCTTTGCCACTGATTTTTCACAGATAGATAAATGGGGAAATACGGAGTGTTATCTTCCTACTAATCTGGAATTTAAGAAGAGTATGTTTGCGTTTGGAGATATGATTATTTGTATGGGGAGTGATATCACTTCTTCAGGTATGTATAGTGATGATATGATTACAGCAACCAATCTGTTCCAGAATATTGTGACAGATTATGTCGGAGATTTGGTTGTGAATGGAGAAATGGCAATCCAGGGAGAGTCTCGGATCATGGGTGATAATGATAACTGGTTTATTACGCCTGCGGGTACTGGTTATTTTGTTCCTAAAGGGAATGATCCAATTGTCTTAGCATACGGAGAACAGACTACTCCAAGCCAAACAGGTGCAGATTATGCTAGTCCGACAGGAACAGCAATGGCAGCAAAAGCGTATATTGATCACGGCGTGAAGCCAACCGGGGCGAAAGATATCTTTGTCGTTATTCCGTCGGTTACAGTGCCGAAGATGATTGCCCTTTCTCAACAGCTACAGAATCATGGGGGAGAACTATTTCGGGTTGAGGCACAATCTGCCAATTTACACGCTCTTACGTATTTACCGGGCAACACTACTGCCTATGCGTTTTTTGATGCAGTGGATGGTTTGGACTTTGGAATCGTAAAGGCAACGACTTTCAGGCATTTGTTGATGGTACATCAGGATGCCGTTAAGAATCGTTATAAATTTGCAGTCTGTAATCCTGATTTGTGCCCAGAAGACGATGTAAGTTATGGATGGCATTCTACGTCTAGTTCTACAACATTGACAGTAAATGGAAATTGGGAGTTGGTTGAGCCAGTCGATGGAGTTACGATTTGTAGTAATTCGCAGGCAGAAACACTGATCAGCGTAACTATGAATGACGGAGCACCTATTTATTTCGAATTGAAAACTCCAGATGATACAGGATTGAAAGAATGTGACAGTTGGGAAGATAATATTCGGGTAAAAAAGGTTCTTGGTGGAGTTCAGCTCATATTTAATAATCGGGTACGTTCGCAGACCAATGTTAAAATGATATCAATGGATGGTAGAGTATTATTTGATTCTTTGTTTTCCGGAGAAAACTTGGAATATTTCATACCAAATTCATCACTTCTAAGAGGCGTGAATATTATTCAAGTAGTGCGTGATGGTAAAATGAAAGTTATAAAGTTTATATTCTGATCATTAAATCAGATTGTGAAACTTAGTATTATAAAAAAGCAACATGAAAAATATTTTTTTTATTGTAATAGTTATTGTTCTGTGTGTGAATGTCTCTGCCGTGGGACAACCTTTAAAAATAGATATGCGGTCTACCGCTAAAGGGGATTATTCCGTACAGGTTTATCAAACTGATATGGGCGGAGGGGGATACATCGTTGGTATTATACAGGATATTATTAACCCAGAAGTACTTTATGCTCGTTCGGATGTTGCCGGTGTTTTTAAGAGTGTGAATGGTGGAAAATCCTGGATGCCTTATAATGCTGGTCTTGATAAAATGTCTGACCATTATTGTCATTCTTTGGCTTTGGATCCTTTTGATAATCAATCTTTATTACGTGCATCTGGAGATGTTCGGGATTTTTGTTTTGTAGGAAGAATACATCGTTCTACGGATGGTGGTAAAAGCTGGTATTTAGTAAAAGATGGATTGGATTATTATGGAAACGGACCTACGCGCCAATTTGGAGAATTGATATGTTATAATCCTGATAGAAAAGGGGAAGTTACAGCGGGTACCTATTCTAAAGGGATTTGGATTAGTAGAGATAGCGGAGAATCTTGGAAATATTCGGGATTGTCGGGCGATCGTATTTCATGCGTGAAGTATTATAATAACCGGATCTATGTAGGAACTATTTCTGATCAGGCGATGTTTAAGGGTGAACTTGTAAAAGCACAAATAAAATATAAACTTGGTGAACTTCAAGATTTTCCACGAAATAAACCTGGTAGGTTATATATGTCAGAGGATGGAGGAAAACATTGGCAAGTACTTTTTGAAGGGAATGATATAGCTTTATACGAGTTGGTGATTGCAGGCAATGGGGATATAGTGTTGTTTGCTTCCCAACAAGGGGTATATCGTAGTTGTGACGGAGGAAGGACATTTGCGAAAATAGAAGATTTACCGCAGGAATCAAAATACCGTACATTAGTACAATCAGTTCAAAATCCGGATGTTTTTTATGCAGCTGAAGAATTTCCAACAAAATATCCGGTGACAATTTATAAATCTGATGATAGAGGGAATTCGTGGTATCCTCTTAGTCCCGATTGCAAACCAGAAAATATGTTTGAATTTCCAGAAGAATGGCATGGGCGTAATCCTGGTAAAATAGGAAGTGCCATATCTCATATTTTGCCGGATTGTGAAAAGCCGGATAAATTATTTATTGCTAATTGGTGGGGAGTAACCACGACTTATGACGGAGGTAAAAATTATTATGGTCATCAATTTAAAGGAATAGGAATAATCTGTTGTGAGACATTAGTAAAACATCCTGTTCGTGAGGGTGTTTGGGCATGTGGAGTATGCGATCATGCTCCGGCATTATCGTTTGACGATAGTGAATCGTATACGATGGCTCCCATAACGGTTGGTCCTGGAAGAACGGTAAGTTTTTCTATGCGTGAGCCGGATCTTATGTTATTTGCTTCCCAACGTAAAGGACAATATATGAAATTATATAAAAGTGACGATTTGGGGAAGACCGGTCGTGTCGTTTGGGATAGGAAAGGGGATAATTTTATACAGGATATAAAAGAAGATCCGTTGGTACCAGGTCGCTTTTGGGCTTATATGGAGGGTAATATAATTGCAAAGACTGAAGATGAAACTTCTGCCGGTATCTATATGAGTAATGATTACGGAGAAAATTGGAAAAAAGTTTGTAATCCTTGTTGGGGAAATATAGATACATTACCGGCTGAAGAATTTCAGATTGATAAAGATCTGACTCCTATTGTGAATCATCAGCGTAAGAATGGGTGTGGAACCGGGCAGATGATAGCTCTCGATCCTTTTAAAAAGGATGTGATCTATGTGGGAGAATGGACCGAAGGTGTTTTTAGAAGTGATAATGCAGGTAAAAGCTGGGTTAAAATAAGTGATAAACTGCCATTCGATAAAAAGAGAAACACTGTCTTGGCATTGGTATATGCCGATCCGTATCGAAGTGGAGTGATATATGCGGGTTTTTGGAATGGGGGATTGTGGAAAAGTGAAGATTATGGGCTCTCATGGTCTAAGATAAAACCTTTTGGGAAGAAAAAATATAATGCAAGTTCCATGTCGATAAGCAGGGATGAGAACGGACGGAGTTTGATGGTTTTAGCCTGTTCGAATCATCCGTTGGGAGATACTCCGGTACAGCTTCTTATCAGTACCGATGAGGGGAATGAGTGGACGGATATTTATGATTCTTCACTTGGCTGCTTACGTTGGATCTCTGTAGTTGCCGATGCAAAAAAACAGCGAATACACACGGCAACTGCCGGAAGTGGTATATTTTATTTCGATATTATAGATAATCAATAGATTTATGATTACGAAAGTAATTTTAATATGTATAAATATGTGAATTATGTTACAGATAAATATAAAAAAAATAGTTGCAATATTTGTTTCCATTATTACGGTTTCTAATCTGAATGCTCAGAAGTTTGAATCATATGAGAGTTTATTGGGATTGGATTTTGAACAGTTGAACAAACAGGCACTTGTGGAATATTTAACTCCGATCAGGCCGGGAGATGGGATAAGTATTCCGTTTTGGAATAAATATGCAAAGGCCTTTACTTATGCGCCAGTTTTCGAGTTTGTTCCGCAGAAAAAAGCGTCGTATTACATTTTTACTATTAATGATACTATAAGTTTTAGGACAAATTCGATATTATCTCCATTATCTACTGTTTGGGATAAAGTTCCGGTAGGAAAGAATGAATTAGTTGTGGCATCTTTTGATAAAAAAGATCGATACATAGGTGAGGCAGGACGACGTAGCTTTGAAAAAAAGTATCCGTTTATCGGTCCTTATGTTCCGAGTGTACGTTCTTATAAAGAAGCTGCTATGAAAGGTTTGTTCTATTTCTGTCACCAGCCGTATTTTAAACATTGGTTGACGTCATCGGAACCGGATATGAGCTATATTCATAATGCCTATCCCTGTAAAATTGTTGGAGCTACTGTTTCTGTAGCGGTAATGATTGCTAAATTAAATTCTGACTACAAAGAAAGTGCTATAGAAATAGCAAAGAATGCTGCGCAATTTTTAATTGACAACAGTCTTCCAGTAGATGCTCCGTTGGCTTTTTTCCCTCCAACTTATTATGGAAAGGAACTGACAGCAAGGAAGGAAGAAAATATTGGTAAGGCAATGATGATGGAGGCGGTTTTTGTTGCTGATGCTTTTTTGGATTTATATGATTTGATTCATGATAAAAAATATCTTGACCACGCACTTGGAATTGCTAGAACGTATTTGAAGAATCAAGCGGATGATGGTTCGTGGCCAGTAAAAGTTGATTATGAAAGTGGGATTCCAGTTAATGATGCTAAAGCGATACCAACTTCTTTGATTTCTCTTTTTGACCGGTTGAGAATATGTGGTTATACTGAATTCGAGACAGCTCGAGAAAGGGCTTATAATTATATAAAAAAAGATATATATCCGGCTTATGACTGGCATGGTCAGTTTGAGGATATGACGGTTTTTATTCATCGTTATGAGAATATGACAAACTGCACGGTAGCTCCGTATGCGGAATTATTGTTGAAAGATGAAGAATCTACAGCTCAGGATATTAAGGATGCGTTGGATTTGATACGTTTTTGTGAAGATCAGTTTACCATTTGGAATGTAGAAGCGGATAAAAATGGTATTTATCCGATAGGAACTCCTTGCGTCTTCGAACAATATCATTATCAAACTCCGGTAGATGATAGTGCGTGTAATGTGATTAATGCTCTTATGGCGGCTTATGATAGGACTAAAGATCCGTTATTGTTGGCAAAAGCAATAAGTCTGACCAATACAATAACAATCTGGCAAGATGCTTCTTCTGGTTTTCTGGCTACATTATGGATGGTGAGACCTGGAAAAAGTTTTTGGATGAACTGTACTTACAAATCTGTGAAAACACTACTTTTTATGGACGAGTATTTAAACAGACTAGTTAATAGCGATTCTTGTAATTAGATAAAATCAAACTAATCGATAAGGAAGTTCATATAAAATATTTTATTATGGTATTGAAGTCGTTATTATTATTGATTTGCTTATGGATATGTATTCCGATTAACTCCTCTGTTGTTGATACTATTAAAGTGAAAAGTGAAAAAATGAATCGGGATATACCTTGTATTGTTATTGCGCCCGACACAAAAAAAGCTGAATCGCGTTTCCCGGTTTTATATTTGTTACATGGCTACAGTAATAAAGGATATCATGATAGTCATAAAGTGTGGATTGATAAGATTAAATCGGATTTACCTATACTTGCTGATCAATATGGAATTATGATCGTTTGCCCTAATGCCGAAAATAGTTGGTATTGGGATAGTCTTGAAGAACCAAAGTCTCAGTTTGAAACTTTTATTACTAAGGAGCTGGTAGAATATATTGATGAAAATTATGTCACAGTATCGGACAGGAGAGGGCGGGCTATAACAGGTGCAAGTATGGGCGGACATGGAGCTTTATGGTTGGCTATTCGGCATCAAGATATATTTGGTGCTGCCGGAAGTATGAGTGGAGGAGTTGATATAACTTTGTTTCCTGATAAATGGGAAATAAAAAAACACTTAGGTGAACAGTCATCTAGTAAACAGATCTGGGAACATTATACTGTTATAAACCAAATTGATAAATTAAAAAATGGGAGTTTGTGTTTGATAATAGATTGCGGATATAATGATTTCTTTTTTCAGGTAAATAATAATCTTCATCAAAAACTTCTTAAACAAAAAATTGCACATGATTATATTGTTCGTCCGGGAGGACATACTTTTCAATATTGGAGTAATTCTATAGATTATCAGTTGTTGTTCTTTAGTAATTTTTTTAAGAATATATCCGAAGTAAATTTACCATGATTATGCTGACGAATGGAGATATAATAGAGAATATACAGGATAATACCAAAGATGTTCTTATCTTGATTAATTAGTAGTCATCTATTTTAGTATCTTTTCTGTTCTACTTGTTAGGGCAGAGGGATACTTTTCTTCATTTATTATTATTATATCGAATCTATTTATTACTTGTGTAATCGTAATGTTAATAATCTTTCATTACTTAAGTTTATTTTTTCTTTTCCATAATAATAAAGCTTTTAATATTAATAAAAGTTTGTATTTCTATGAGTTATTATTTTTTGTTATAACAAGTTATTTGCTGTCAAGTTGGATATAAGTGTCTAAATTGTATCATCAAGAATAGGTATATTTGTAACAAGTTTATTAGGATAAATATGAACTAATGTAATGTGTGATTTATTGATAGTCATTTGTGTGTAAAGGTAGAACATTTGCACACTCCTGGATTGACACATTGGAAAAGTATTAAAAATGGAAACTTCTTTCTTTATATCTGATGAGGCAGGTGCTTTTTTTCGTTTTTTTCCGATTGGAGGATCACAACGTAATGCGATGGTTGGACTTGTGTTTGTACTTACTACGGCCGGGCAGGCTACGGTAGAGATAGACAATCATTCGTATACATTGTCGGCTGGGGCATTGCTCACTTTGTTGCCTTCACGTTTGTTGCGTTCGGTGATGTGTACTGATGATTTCCGTTGTCTTACGTTTGCTTTTCGTTTCGATTCGATGACTGATTTTCCGTATGTGCTTCCTACACTTATTTCGGAAAAGATAGAGCATACCCCGTTTCTCTTTCTTACGGCTATAGAGCAAGAGCGGTTGGAGAAGTGGCATGCAGCCATAAATACTCATTATACATTTAAAACGCATCCTTCTTATAAGCAAATACTTCGTTCTCTAACATTCATTTTTACTGCTGAGGTGAGTGCTATTTATGCCAATTATCCGATAAAGACTACTGCCACTCATCGGGAGGAATTGGCAGATGGATTCTTTAGTCTTTTGCATGAACATCTTCCTATGCATAGGGAGACATCTTTCTATGCCGATCGGCTTTGCATTACTTCCAAATACTTGGCGCGGGTGATACAACAAGTCACCGGGCATACTCCGTCATATTGGATAGCCGACTTTACCGTACGTGAGGCAAAGACGCTACTGAAGTCTACTACGCTTACTGTTACCCAAATCTCAGAACGGTTTAATTTTCCTAACTCTTCTTTTTTTGCCCGTTATTTTAAGCGTTATGCAGGAATGGCTCCACAGGAGTATCGGTTATCCCAGTCGTAAATCGTATAAACATGCCCGCACTTCTTCCGGGCTACCGATATGTTTACCTATATCATCAGACAGTTTTACGCATTCGCGCCATTCCTGATTGACATTCATTTTACATTGGGTCAGCTTCATTACAATGTTAGAAGGTTTAAATCCGGTGTCGTTCGTCAGATTGGTACCGATACCGAAAGCACATCTTATTTTTCCACGGCAATATTCCTGTATTTCCAGTGCTTTGCCAAAGTCGAGTGCATTGCTGAACACGATTGTTTTAGTTGTTGAATCGATACCAAGTTCTTTATAGCGTGCAGTCAGTTTATCGATGAATTCTAATTCATTTCCCGAATCGCATCGTACACCGTCAAATAGTTTTGCTTGTTTGCGGCTGAGATTAGTCAGGAAGATGTCAGAAGTATAAGTGTCGGACAGTGCGATACCCAGATCGCCGTCATACACATTTACCCAGTTTTCCAGTGCTATGTAATTGGCATGTTTGTAACCGAACTGCGCTCCATGAAACATGAACCATTCGTGTGGATGCGTTCCCATCATCTTCATCTTATACTTCATAGCAAAGTAGCAGTTCGATGTGCCTGTGCAGTAGTGTGCAGATTTCTTTAAATACCCTATCACTCTGTCCTGCACATCAAAAGAAAATCGTCTTCGCGTACCAAATTCAGAGAATGACAACTGATGTTCATTTGAGAGTGCCACCTTTTCGGATAGTTTGCAGATTATCTCTTCCGTGTTGGCTACGTTTCCCTGTATCTGGTTTTTTATTTCTGAAACAATGGCGAGCAATGGTACTTCGTAAAGTGTCGATTTATAGAGGTAATCCGTTATTTCGATATTCAGGTGATGTTCTTTATCCAGATGGATGTCTATTTTCTCCGGTTGGAACCGGAAAGAAGAGAGCCATTCCCAGTATACCGGTGGTAGGAATCTGCAGTTACGGGTCATATATTCCAGTTCTTTATCAGCCAATGTCACTTTAGCCAGGTTGGCCACTTCTGTTTTCAGTTTACTCAGAAATACTTCTGTGTAGGCTGTTTCATCTCTGTCTTTAAAACTAAAAGTCCCCATTGCATAGGGAAACAACTTTATATAAGCATACGAAGTGGTAAACTTGTAGAGGTCTGTATCGAGTATGGTATGAATCATCATCTGTAGGTCTTTTTTTAAGAAAACACTATAAAGTTAGTATTTGTTGAGAAGAAACGCTACTCTACTCAGATATAATTACTTCATTTCTCTCTTTTCTGGGAGAGTAAGGCATTGGTTTGGCATATCCTATACGCAACAATACTACCGGGATTCTTTTTTCTTTTCCTGTTTGGTGAATTACTTCACATTGCATTTGCTCCGCCAGTACTTTCAATTCGCAAGGTTGATTAATGAAGGCGGTGGCAATGCCTGCTTCCGTCGTTTTTAGTAAGAAGTGTTCCAGTGTGCGTCCAAGTTGAATCCACTCCGGGATAGAATCATTTTCAACAGTGAAAAGTACAACATGAGAGGAGGAGTTTACTTTCTTTTCATCACTTTTGTTTTGCATCCCGGGTGTCAGACATGCTCCCATTATGAGACGTGATAGCCATTTGGGGAGGTTAGGAGCTCCGAATACAGCATAACTCAATCCGTTCAGGGTTTGTTGCTCATCCCTCTTGTTAAACCGCATCCAACTTTTCAGTTCGTTTTTGAAACGACTGTCGCTCATTTGTATTTTATTTCCTGCCAGTACGTAATCCCGTATTTTGTTGAACTCTATGCTCTGTTTCTGCCAGCAGTATATCCCGATGTATTCTTCTTTTTCAAGGGTAAGTAACTCTCTGATTACCTCTTCCGGAATTTGTTTTCCATTATATATACTTCGGTTGGTCTGCCTTTCGGCTATTTGTCTGGAGAGTAATGGCTTTTTCTGATTGTCCACGGAATGAAGTTCTATGGAGATGATTCCTTCTTCCGAAACATGTACCTTGCTGGCATATCCTATACTTTCGGCTGCTATACATAGATTTTCCGTGGCACACCCCAGTGAAACAAACATTTCTCTTCGGTTTCTGTCTACCACATGCAATGTTTTCCGGTTGTCCGGATGTATTTCAATGCTATCTTCGCAGATGCGGAACAACCATGGCTGTGTATTATGTCCCGAAGGTGCTTTTGTGGCCTGTTCTATCATGAATAGATAGTCAGCTCTTTTTTCTTTCATAGCGTCAATCCTATTTTGAAGGTTATTGAATTGTGGGATAATTGTTCTTCAAACTCCGTTGTGAAATATTCGTTCGAGTCTGTTTTAACCCGTTTCAGTTTCTGCAATTCGTATCCTATAGCCAAATTTACTTTCAGTTTATGCGATATCTTCAGTTGCATTCCGACGGAGGGAGAGAGGTATAGACCTCCATTGGCTTCTTTGCCAGGAGCAAATGCGCTGCCGGCATTACATGCAAGATATGGAGTCAGCTTTTTGGGTTTGGTGACGAAGAATTGCACGTTTGCATAAAGGGGTATAAGTACTCTTTCGTACACTGAAAGCCCTGTACCGGCACCTATTGCAAATCGTTGACTAAGGTGATAATGTCCCATAACCTCCCATGTGAATGGTGTATGGGCCGGAGAACTCATCGGAAGTCCTGTTCCCAAATTGGTAGTATAGGAAATCTTTTTTGTATCGGTTTGTCCCAGAACAGTTATCGTTGAGCTAAATAATACAAATAATGGGAGGATAAATCGTTTCATTATTTCAGGTTTATAGTTATGCTTTTTACAATGTTCAGTGCGGTTGTTATTGAGGAGATGTCCGTTGTAATACCTCCGTCACTTCCGTCCGGACTACTATGTCCAATGAGGTTTAACTGAAACTCTTTTTCTCCTGACGTCAGATTCACTTCCGCTGCGTAGACCAGTGCTGGTTGCCCACTTCCTTCTTTTCCCCCTGAGTAGTTGGAATCTCCTTGCTGAGCCGATTTCGGATAGGCATCATTCCAGTCGGTTGAGTGATTTATTTCCACTTTTACAATGAATTTCTTTATCTTTCCCGTTGGAGTTAGTTTTACATCAAAACTTCCTTTAGGAGTTGCTCCGGTGACAGCATCTGTCAGGGGTGATTTTTTGGTTGGCAGGTATAGTCCGTCTTCATACTTTACACCTCTGGAATAACACCAATGCGGAAGTGCTTCTTTTCTTCGGTTTCCTCCTGCCGCTTGCCAGGTTTGCGTAGCTATTTTGTGTGTTACATAGATTGTAGAGAGATAATGTCCTTCTGTATCTTCTGTCCATATTGCAATTTGTGGCGGGTTCTTTTTATTGATTCCTAAAAACAGAGGGAAATCATGTAACCATCCATCTCCCTTTTCAATTGATATCCTGATGTCGTTGCTGTGATACTCCACCAAATCTTTGTTGCATCCACCCGATAACAGGGCAAAAATGCAGATTCCTATTATTGTCATCTTGTTCATTTTCTTTTTTATCGTTTTTCTAACCAAATATCTATCAGTATATTAATGCCCTCTTCCAATTCTTTCCAGCCGTCCTCGGTCTGAATGTTAATCCCGTTAAAAAACGGACAGTTTTCTTCCAGTAAGCTGAGATAGCTGATTGCAGCAGTGAGAATACTTGCCATTGCTGCGGTTTCTTTCTGAGGATGTTTAGATAGTTTGCTGACAGCATCTACCAGCCATATTCCCTTTGCTTCCCTCTTTTCCCGTAGTTCTTTAATAAAAGTATTGTTGGATGTCAATTCCCATCGGTATAATCTTCGGAGTGTGTAACTTTGTCTTAGCATAGCAATTTGTCTCTTGAATATTTCTTTGATAAATTCGCCTATGTGCTCTTCGTCCGGCAGTTGTTCGTCGAAGTTTATCCAGTAATCATGTTGCTGGATGTAAGCTGCTATTAATCCATCCAATGAATTGAAATAGCGATAAATTAGCATTTTGGAAACTCCGGCTTTAGCCGCTACAGCATTTATGCCCAATCCTTCGAATCCGTTTTCTTCGATAAGTTCGTCAACGGCTTTGATAAGATTCATTTCTGTGGTTTGCCTGTTTTTAATTACTTCTTTTTCCATTATTCTGTTGTTGTTACTACTTGGTCACAAAAGTATGTTTCCTATCGGTAACATCAAAAAGAAAAAGGGAATAAATTTTAAGAGCCTGTTTAAAATTTCCTTGGGATAAGCTGAAGAGAGTTTTTAAGAGGAGAGTTTAAACAGGCTAAGTGGTTAGTTTTAAGAAAAATATAGTATAGCTGATTGAGAGGTTATGCCAATTCTACTGTCGGGTTATGTATGGTCAGTCCTCCATCTGCTACTATGGTTTGTCCGGTGATGTATCGTGCATCTTCCGAGGCCAGAAAGGCAATAGTAGCTGCGATGTCCTGCGGTTCTCCCAGATAAGGAGTAGCGCACTGTCCTAAGAAAATATTGCGTACATCTTCATTCATGTTGTTTAAAGCAGCAGGAGTGAGTACAAGTCCGGGAGCTACGGCGTTGCAACGGATATTCTTTTTGCCTACTTGTGTGGCTATGTATCTGGTCAAGTTAATTACTCCGGCTTTACTTGCACCATAAAGTGTACCACTTGCATCAGCAGTAATTCCGCTGATGGAAGCCACATTAACAATATTACCTCCACCGTGTACCTTCATTATAGGTATAATGAGTTGTGAAAGATACATTGTACAGGATAGATTAAGATGAAATGCTTCGTCAAAATAGTCTATGTCCAGTTTCTCGATATTGCCATCTCGTTTGGGGTCGGTTCCGCCCACATTATTTACCAGTACATCTACCTGCCCATATTCTTTCATGGCAAATTCTGCCAGTTCTTTACTACTTTGAAGTACGGTTGCCGAGAAATAAGTGGCACGCACATCTGCTCCGGACTGAGTTAGTTCGGTAGCCAGTTTGTCAGCCTTTTCTTTAGAATAATCAGCGATTATTACTTTCCCTCCTTCGGATACGATACGACGGGTGGTTGCCTCTCCAATACCGCTGGCTGCACCGGTAATGATGGCTACTTTATTTTCAAATCTGTTCATGATAGAATGGTTTATGTGGGTTCTTCTGTTTTAAAACAATCAGCTATAAGAAAAGGTTATTTTTCTATATCTTGGTTTAATACGATTTCCGTTTTCATTAGTGACTTTTGCATCTGCCATTCTTTTATCGGTTCATTTGTTTATAAATCTGTTAAATGTTAACGGAATACACTTAATGTGTTAATGGCCGGTCGATTCTATTAAACCATGTTATAATACACCCCGTTATGTCACGGATATTTGGAGGTTTCTTGAAAATCTGTACCTTTGCATTGTGTTTTTCATAGTATTAGATTTAAGGTTAACAAAGATTGGCTGTCTGGGATAGATAGCCTTTTTTTATGTCCATATGTGACCTCTTCGGATTGTAAATGTATATGTTAATTGTTAACGTAATAACTCTAAAGTGTTAACTCAATCTCTTTACCATTAAACCATGTTATAATATGGCCTTTAAAGGCTATGAAATTTGCTGATTTCCTGAGAATCGGTATCTTTGTACAGTGTTTTTTTCATAAGTATTAGATTTAAGGTTAACAAGGATTGGCTGCGCGTGATGCGTAGCCTTTTTTTGTTTATATGATAAATATCTGCTTCTTTTTTAAATTTATAAAATATCCGAAAGCAAAACGTCATTTATATTGTTATTAGTGCAATGTCGCCTGTCTTTTGGCTTATCTTGTTTGTAAAATTATTAAAGAAAAGAATTATGAGAAAGAATTTATTATTATTTGGAGCACTGATCGGTGCTTTTTTACTGGCCTCTTGTTCGGGAGGAAATAAGAGTCAATCAACTACTTCTGTGAGTACGGCAGATGTAGAAAGTGCAATGGAAGTAGTTAAGTATTACAATACTTCTCTTAGTGTACTGAAAGATGTAGTGAATGAGAAAGATGTGAATGCTGTTCTGGGATATATGGAACAGAAAGATAAAGCTCCTGCTCTTACGCCTATTGTACCTCCTGCCATTTCTGAGAAAGATACTGTGATGCTGATGAATCCGGGTACTTGCTTTAACGAGGAGACCCGTCAGAACCTGAAACAGAACTATGCAGGTCTGTTTCGTTCAAGAGCTCAGTTTTATTCCAATTTCAATACCTATTTGTCTTATTTGAAAACAAAGGATTATACTAAAGCGAACCAGCTCCTCGAAGTGAGTTATCGGCTGAGTATAGAGATGGCTGAGTATAAAATGAATGTTTTTGATATTCTGAGTCCTTTTACCGAACAGGCTGAACAGGTGCTTCTGGCAGACAGTCCGTTAAAAGAACAAATTATGTCTGTTCGCAAAATGGCATCTACAATGCAAAGTATTATTAATTTGTATGCCCGTAAGCATGTTGTGATGGAAACTGCACGCATTGATCTGAAAATAGCCGAACTTACCAGGCAATTAGAAGCAGCCAGAAAACTTCCTGTCGTAGCAGGACACGAAAACGATATGAAAGCTTATCAGGCATTCCTGGCGCAAGTTGAAACTTTCATCAAGCAAGCACAGAAAGTACGGGAAAAAGGAGAGTATACAGATGCCGATTATGAAATGCTGACCAGTGCATACGAAACGTCTGTCATATAAAAGCTCCTGCTTAATCCAAAAAATTATATCTTTGTGGCATTTTAGTACGTACTATCACATACGTACTAAAATGTTTTTTTTGTAAAATATCAATTTAATATAAGAAATATGGAGAAGGTTATTATCAATTCGTATGAGGAATTTGAAAAGTTAGTAGGTCAGCAAATCGGAGTTTCGGATTATTTGGAAGTTTCGCAGGAACGTATTAATCTTTTTGCCGATGCAACTTTGGATCATCAGTGGATTCATGTCGATACAGAGCGTGCCAAAGTAGAAAGCCCGTATCATAGTACTATTGCTCATGGTTATCTTACTTTATCATTGCTTCCTTATATGTGGAACCAGATTATTGAAGTGAATAACCTGAAGATGATGATAAATTATGGTATGGATAAGATGAAATTCGGCCAGGCTGTATTGCCAGGGCAGAGTGTTCGTATGGTGGCAAGTCTTCATTCTCTGACCAATTTGCGTGGTGTGGCAAAAGCTGAAATTAAATTCGTTATTGAAATTAAAGATCAGCCAAAGAAAGCGCTCGAAGGTATTGCTATATTCTTATATTACTTTAATTAAAGCTTCTGAGAATTTGTATTATGAGAGAAGCACATTGCTTATGAATGAGATTCTACAAAAATCTTGTATTCTTTCTGTTTTATAGAGAATATCCAACTTGTACAATGTTCCTATTTTTAGCAGTATGCTTTTATATATGTAAGCAATAGCTTTAATAATGAGAATAACTCAAGGATTAAGAAACCACAACACCCGGGTGTTCTTATAGGAAACATCCGGGTGTTGTGGGCTAAAACATCCAGGTGTTTTTGACAAGAACATCTGGATGTTATAAATATAAGAGAGTTGTATTATCATCAATATGATATTGGTATTTAACGTGTTATATATGTATTGTTCATACTATAAATCTTCGCTTAGTATCTGTGCGTATTTTCCCATTTCTATTTTTTTGTAATCATCAATCCTTACTTGTTTTCAATAAAAAAAGTGTACATTTATTATTTTTGTAATCTGTTGCTATTCAGCGCGTTGCTATTTTTGTTTTTTCCTCTACCATTATCTTTGCCATGGAAAACATAGTTCTTTATGAACGTTAATAAGAATAAATTTCTT
>NZ_CATJGZ010000088.1:0-8039 GCF_949740115.1 Bacteroides sp. 41_26 | reverse complement strand
TTAAACAGGCTGCTACACTAGATAGCAACCCATTTAACTTATTTAACTGTTTTTTCTTGCACAAATATTTGCGCAGGTCTTAGAATTCTGCGTTTCAATAGTGTTCTCTCTCTGGTGAAATTGAATCTCACCGGAAAGTAAGTTTCCTGTTTGTTATAAAATTAACTGTGCCGTAGATAAATAGTCCGAGGAACTGTGCCAGATACTCGTTTACGTCTCCTGCTTCCACCAGTAAGATAAGGAATATGAATTGCGCACTGTAGGCTATTCCAAAAGCCATAGCAAAGAACAACACCTGTTGCCAGAGGTTGTTCTTTTTGTCTTCTGTGGGGAATACCCAGTACTTACACCATATAAAATTATGTATCTGGGCTACAATATACGCAGTAATATTTGCAGGAATGTAATCGTATGATAGCTCATTCATCATTAACCAGATGACAAATGCTGTAATCAATGCATTGAGCGTACCTATTACGGCAAATCGAAAGATGCGTACTGATTCTTTCACTTATTCCTTAATATCTACTATCAGATTCAGTTCATCAAGCTGAGACGGATCAAGTGCTGCCGGAGCATCCAACATTACGTCACGACCCGAATTGTTCTTTGGGAATGCAATGCAGTCACGAATTGAATCAAGCCCTGCGAAAAGTGATACCCACCGGTCAAGTCCGTAAGCCAATCCACCATGAGGAGGTGCACCGAATTTGAATGCGTTCATTAAGAAACCAAATTGTTCCTGCGCTTTTTCAGGAGTAAACCCTAAAATTTCGAACATTTTGGCTTGCAATTGTGAATCGTGGATACGAATAGAACCTCCACCTACTTCTACACCATTAACAACCATGTCATAAGCATCTGCACGAACTGCTGCCGGATCGCTATCTAATAAATGAATATCTTCATCTTTAGGATGAGTGAATGGATGATGCATTGCCATCAGGCGTCCTTCTTCTTCACTCCACTCAAACATTGGAAAATCTACTACCCACAAGCAAGCGAATTTATTCTTATCACGTAAACCTAACTGCTTGCCCATTTCCAAACGGAGTTCGCAAAGCTGTTTACGAGTCTTCATAGCATCATCACCGGAGAGAATCAGAATTAAGTCTCCCGGTTTAGCACCGAAAGCTTCCTTCATTTGTTGCAATACTTCCTGGGTATAGAACTTATCGACACTTGATTTTACAGTACCATCGGCTTCTATACGGGCGTATACCATACCTTTGGCACCTATTTGAGGTCTTTTCACATACTCTGTCAGTGCATCCAGTTGTTTACGGGTATAACTTGCGGCACCCTCTGCACATATGCCACCAATATATGTAGCACTGTCAAATACCGGGAAACCGTGTCCTTTCATGATATCCATCAGTTCGACGAATTTCATATCAAAACGTAAATCGGGTTTGTCACTACCGTAATATTTCATAGCATCACTCCATGGCATGCGTACGAATGGCTCTGTCAGTTCAACTCCGCGAAGTGTCTTAAACAAGTGCTTGGCCATACCTTCAAAAGTAGTGATGATATCCTCTTGCTCAACAAAACTCATTTCGCAGTCAATCTGAGTGAATTCCGGTTGACGGTCAGCACGAAGGTCTTCGTCACGGAAGCATTTTGCAATCTGGAAATAACGGTCGAAACCAGCTACCATCAACAATTGCTTCAGTGTTTGCGGAGATTGAGGCAAGGCATAGAATTGTCCCGGATTCATACGTGAAGGAACAACAAAGTCGCGTGCACCTTCAGGGGTAGAGCCAACCAAAACCGGAGTTTCCACTTCTATAAACCCTTGCTCATCCAAATACTTGCGTACTTCTATTGTCATCTTGTGACGAAGTTCCAGATTGGAACGGACATTACTACGACGAAGGTCCAGATAACGGTATTTCATGCGAATGTCGTCTCCTCCGTCTGTATTTTCTTCGATAGTGAAAGGAGGTGTGGTGGCAACGTTCAGAACGTTCAATTCTGACACGATGATTTCAATATCTCCTGTAGGAATATTTGAGTTCTTGCTAAAACGTTCGTTTACAGTACCGGTCACCTGGATTACGAATTCGCGTCCCAGTTTATTAGCCTGTTCGCACAGTTCTGCATTTACTTCTTCATTGAATACTAATTGAGTGATACCGTAACGGTCACGAAGGTCAATAAAAGTCATACCTCCCATTTTACGGCTACGCTGTACCCATCCTGACAGCGTGACTTGACTGTTTATATCGGAGATTCTCAGTTCTCCACACGTGTGCGTTCTAAACATATATTTTGTATTTTATAATATTCTTTACTTTTGTAGTAGTCTGCAAAAGTACACAAATTCTTAATCCTTTCGGATTAATTTCCGAATAATTTTCTGATTTTTGTGAGTAATATTGTCTACAATAGCTTCGTTAATCATTTTAATTCCATTAACGTATTCCTGGGCCTTCTGCAACACGTTAGCATTGTCTTTTACGATAGTTTCTTTGGGTACAATAACGCGTAGCCCTTTTTGTATAAGCTCAATGTTCACATTCTCATCGGCTTGCATCGGATCACCATCGAAGTGAACTACTCCCGGACTGGTACGGTGAATACGCAACTTTCTGCAGCGAAATGTTTTTATACGGCTATTCTGATCGATGGTTTTATTAAACAACTGAAAAGCAAGTGAAGGAACATCGAGTACGGTAAATGGTTCAAGAATAGTGACATCCAGCAGTCCATCAGTAAGGGTAGCTTGTGGGGTTATATATGCATTATTACCATATTGGGAAGCATTGCCGCAAGCAATGAGGAAAGCCTTATATTTATAAGTACCGTCTTCTGTTTCCAATTCATAAGTTTCCGGCTGATAGGTCAGACTCTCTTGCAGGGTTTTCTCCAGATAAGTCAGTAAGCCGCGTTTTCCGGCATTGGCAAATTTTAAACTGACAAAGGCATCAAAACCTACTCCGCAAGTACAGAAGAAGTCAGCGCCGTTTATCTTGCCGTAATCGATAATGTCGGTTACTCCTTCATTGATTATTTCCAATGCTTTTTTAGGTTCCATTGGGATATGCAGATGTCTTGCAAGTCCATTACCGGAACCACAAGGTATAATGCCCAATGCTGTCTCTGTATGCACCAGTGAACGTCCTATCTCATTGATAGTTCCGTCTCCACCGATAGCTACTACAACATCTGCTTTCTCTGCTGCTGCCTGAGCGGCAATCTCTATTGCATGACCGGCCCTTTTGGTATACACCACATCCCACGTATATCTCTCTTTATTTATCTTTTCATCTAATAAATTGAGAACAAGTTCTTTACCTTGCGTGCCTGAAATCGGATTGACAATGAATATAATTTTCTTCATGCTTTCGTTCATGCTAATTTTAATCGATTGTGGTCGACAAAAGTAATATAAATTTCTTAATTTTAAATCTTCCGGCTTCTCAAAAGCAGAAAGAGTATATTTTTTCTATTAAAAAGAACAGGCAAACGCAAATTTTGTTATCTTTGCCCCCTGTTTTTAAACAGTTATTAAGGATAAAAGGATTTGGACTGTTGTCTATCAGTAACCAATAAAGCGAATAATAAATAACAATTCATGGGATTATTACAAGAGAAGTTAGCTAAGTACGACCTGCCGCAGCAATATATGGCAATGGGCGTATACCCTTATTTTCGTGAGATAGAAGGGAAACAAGGTACAGAAGTAAATATGGGTGGACATAATGTTTTAATGTTCGGCTCAAACGCATATACAGGTCTTACCGGAGATGAAAGAGTTATTGCAGCAGGCATCGAAGCTATGAAAAAATATGGTTCCGGTTGTGCCGGTTCCCGCTTCTTGAATGGTACACTCGACTTGCATGTGAAGTTGGAAAAAGAATTGGCTGCTTTTGTTGGTAAGGAAGATGCACTCTGTTTTTCTACGGGATTTACTGTAAATTCGGGGGTAATATCTTGCTTAACAGATCGTAACGATTATATTATTTGTGATGATCGGGACCACGCTTCTATCGTAGACGGTCGTCGTTTATCATTCTCTCAGAATCTGAAATACAAGCACAATGATATGGCTGATCTTGAGAAACAGCTTCAGAAGTGTAATCCGGATTCTGTGAAACTGATTGTTGTAGACGGTGTGTTTTCTATGGAAGGTGACTTAGCCAATTTGCCCGAAATAGTTCGTTTGAAACATAAGTATAATGCTACTATTATGGTAGACGAAGCTCATGGTTTAGGTGTATTCGGAAAACAGGGACGCGGTGTTTGTGACCACTTTGGTTTGACAGACGAAATAGACCTGATTATGGGAACATTCAGTAAATCATTAGCTTCTATCGGGGGATTTATTGCTGCAGATGAATCAATCATTAACTGGTTGCGTCACAATGCACGTACGTATATCTTTAGTGCATCTAATACTCCTGCTGCTACGGCTTCTGCTCTGGAAGCTCTTCATATTATTCAGAACGAACCGGAAAGACTGGAAGCATTGTGGGAAGCTACAAACTATGCATTGAAGCGTTTCCGCGAGGCTGGTTTTGAAATCGGTGCTACTGAGTCTCCTATTATACCTCTTTATGTACGTGATACAGAAAAGACTTTCATGGTGACTAAACTGGCATTTGACGAAGGAGTATTTATCAACCCGGTTATACCTCCGGCATGTGCTCCGCAAGATACATTAGTGCGTGTTGCGTTGATGGCTACACATACTAAAGAACAGATTGATTCTGCTGTTGATAAATTAGTAAAATGCTTTAAAGAATTAGAGATTATCTAAGCATTCTCTATAAGATATAAAAAACGGTTGTACTCTTGGTTTGGGTACAACCGTTTTTTGTATAGCAAGAGTACGTATTTAAGTCTCCGTTAAATACCTATTTAACAGAGACTTAATATGCATAGTTTGTATGTATAAAGTACGTACTTTTTAATGCATTGAAATACAGATGTATACAGGTGTAATTCCTATATGCTGATTTCTGTTACTACCTGCCCGTCAAATAGATTAATTACTCTTCCGGCGTATCCTGCGTCATGTTGTGAATGGGTTACCATGATAATAGTAGTACCTTCTTTATTTAACTCACTCAGAAGCCCCATTACTTCTTTACCGTTTCTGGAGTCCAGGTTACCGGTTGGTTCGTCGGCAAGAATCAGTTTAGGATTGGCTACTACTGCACGGGCAATAGCAACACGCTGCTGTTGGCCTCCGGAAAGTTGTTGTGGGAAGTGTTTGCTACGGTGAGTAATAGCCATGCGTTCCATTGCTGTTCCTACACGTTTTTTGCGTTCAGAAGCCGGAATACCCATATAGAGTAATGGTAGCTCTATATTTTCGTAGACATTTAGTTCGTCAATCAGATTGAAACTCTGGAAAACGAAACCGATAATTCCCTTACGGAGGTTGGTACGCTGAGACTCGGTGTAGTTGGATACCTCTTTTCCATGGAGGTAATACTCTCCTCCCGTCGGGTTGTCAAGCAATCCTAAAATGTTCAGCAAGGTGGATTTACCGCAACCGGATGGTCCCATAATGGCCACAAATTCTCCTTCCTTCACTTCTACATTCACATTGTTCAGTGCCCATGTTTCTACTTCTTCGGTCTTGAAGATCTTTTGTAAGTTTACGGTCTTGATCATGATTGTAGGTTTTATTGAGTTCTAAATAGTTATTCTTGTATCATCGTCACTGTTGGATTCACTTTGACAGCCAGATAACAGTGCAGGCTGATGACAATCATGGATATTCCTACTACGATGAATAGAGGAAGCAGGAAAATCCATAATGACCATCCGGCACTATAGGCAAACTGCTCTTTCCAGGTCTTCATTAACCAATAAGCGACAGGAATAGCCAGTATATAGCTAATACCTATTTGCAGAAAGAAGGGTTTGCTAAACAGCCAGATCACCTGGCGGAAGGTTGCACCATGTATCTTTGTACAATATTGTTTGCTATAGCTTGTTATGTGTTGTTTATACACAATTTATGGTTTATACACTTGTTGCTATCCTACTCTTAGCAGGAACCGGAATTCACCTTTATGTTGTACAAATGAAACTGGCAGGCATGATGACACGTCTGATAGAAAGTATTCGTTATAATGATATGACGCAAACTTTTTATCCTCCATTAAAAAACAGGGTGATGACAGATATGGCTCAGGAGCTTTCAGAGGCATTGAAAGTTTTCCGTGAGCGGCTTTTTGAAGAAGAGGTTAAACGTCAATATTATGAGAATTTATTGAATAAGGTAGACACTGCTGTTCTGGTTACAGATAAATCCGGGCATACGGAATGGATGAACCTTGCAGCTATAACCCATCTGGGCCGGAATCCGCAATTACCGGCAGAAATAGTAAAGGCTTCAACGAGCGACACACGGGTTGTACGTATTGAAAGAAATGAAACAGTATTGGAAATGGCCGCTTCTTGTACACTATTTACCACACAGGGAAAGGAACGGTTGCTGATTAGTTTGAAAAATATTCATTCTGTTCTAGAGAGGAACGAAATGGAGGCCTGGCAGAAGTTGATACGCGTATTGACTCACGAAATAATGAATTCAATAACTCCTATAATCTCTCTCTCAGAAACGCTCAGTGAACGGGGTATACCAAATCAGTTGACAGAAAAAGAGTATGCTGTAATGCTTCAGACCATGCAAACTATTCATCGGAGAAGTAAAGGATTGTTGGGATTTGTAGAGAACTATCGCAGGCTTACACGAATACCGGAACCTGTATGTACACAAGTCCCGGTCAGTGAATTGTTTGCTGATTTGAAGAAGCTATTTCCGGCGGAAATCTTCCATTTTAGACAACCCGATGCTTCCCTTACTCTTTGGATAGATCGGACTCAAATAGAACAAGTTCTGATCAATTTGTTGAAAAATGCACAGGAAGCATGTTTTCGTAAGTCCGATGCCCAGATAGAAATTGAACTTACTCAGACTGCAGAAGGTCTTATTCTTACCGTCTCAGATAATGGAGAAGGTATATTGCCGGATGTAATAGACAAAATATTTGTTCCGTTTTTTACTACCAAACCATCCGGTTCGGGAATCGGGCTCAGCCTGTGTAAGCAGATTATGAACTTACATGGGGGAACTATTTCAGTACGTTCAGAAAAAGGAACCGGTAGTTGTTTCACACTCGTTTTTCCTGTATTATCCCCTACTTCCCAGACTGTTTATGTCGGGATTTAGCTCTTTAACAACTTCCCGGACATCTTTTTTAGTGGCTTCACTATAGACAGCTATTTGTTGTCCAGGTAGCACTTCTTGTTTTTTACTTTCAAGCTTCAATTGCGCTTCCTCTTTTTTGTTAGAGGGATTCTTCTTCTTTGTATCCATATCTTTTTCTTGTTTAGGTTTAGTATATTTGTAACATAATAAATTCTTTATGGTTCATCAGATTTACCATTTTCTGCCTCAAGTTCTTTAATTTCTTTATTCAGGAAAACAGATAAAACAGTACGCAGTACAACGACTCCTCCCAAGATAGCAAGTTCGTTGAGAGTAGGTTCCAGTACTGTTTTCAGAATATCCGAAGCGATAAGAAATTCGAGTCCTAACAGGAGATAAGTACCAAAAGTAGCCCGTAATCTGCGAATGTTAATAGGGCTATATTTCCCGGTAAATCGTTTTAATTCATTTATAATGAAAGCTATAAAT
Organism: Bacteroides sp. 41_26; assembly: GCF_949740115.1. NCBI lineage: Bacteria > Pseudomonadati > Bacteroidota > Bacteroidia > Bacteroidales > Bacteroidaceae > Bacteroides > Bacteroides sp. 41_26. The sequence goes on along the minus strand of NZ_CATJGZ010000088.1, from coordinate 376 downwards.
GCAATCAATGCCCCATAAGTAACAATGAGCAGGCTTATCACACTTATGATAGTGGCCAGAAGGTTCAGAAATTGTGTAAACATAGGTGCGTTTCGTATTTGTTATACTAATACTACATCTGACAGAGCATTTTGGTTCATTTACAGTCGTAAATAACCTTTAGTCTTCTTTAGAAAAAAATGAAACTATAAATAAGTGACAGTCAGTGTATTGAAAATTAAGTAACAAAAATAATGGGTTTAGCTATTGTTAATTTGAAAATACTCCCTATCTTTGCACCGCTTTTCGATAGAACACCAACGATTTTTATTCGGGGTGTAGCGCAGTCCGGTTAGCGCACCTGCTTTGGGAGCAGGGGGTCGTGGGTTCGAATCCC